>NZ_JBQERO010000017.1:0-82781 GCF_056535125.1 Ruegeria sp. O4
TCAAAAGGCATCCTGGCCCGCACACAGGCCTGGCGCAGCAGGTAATCCACACAAAAAACTCAATACCCCCGCAGATCACATATCTGCGGGGGTTTCCTTCTCCTTATGCACCCGCTCCGCAAAATCCATAAACGCACGTATGATCTTGACGTCACGACGCTGGGAAAGGGAAATCATGCTCTCACCCATTTGCAGATTCACGCCCTTCAATTTGATTTGCCGCAATCGATCATCGTGCCCATATTCCGCCTGAGAAACAAAACCGATACCTGCACCCGAGGCAACAAGTTCGCGAACGGCCTCTCGGCCTTCAGCAACAATCGCCGGGTTTAACCTGATACCTTGTTTCTCGGCGGCTTCTTCCAGTTTCTCGCGTGTTTTTGACCCGTGCTCTCTGAAAATCAGGGGCAACTCGGCAAGCTCCTCCAGGGTCAGGGTGGGTTTGGATGCCAACAGCACGCCCCGGGCAGCAAAGGCCACAATTTCAGTGGACCCCAAATTCAATACGTCCATGTCCTTGCCAGGAGACAGGCTGCCAACAACGCCGATTTCCGCATTGTAAGACCGAAGCTCTTCCAGGATTTCTTCGGTGTTGCCGGATCGCACAGTGATCGTGATTTTCGGATATTTCTTTTGGAACGAACCCAGAAAAGACGTCATGTGATGCGCTGAATCGGCAATAATCCTTAATTCACCATCGATCGCGGCTTTGGTTTCAGAGAGGTAGTCCTCAATCTGATCTTCGATCTCGAAATATTGTTTTGTGAATCTGTAAAGCTGTTCGCCTTCGGGCGTCAGGTTCACGCGTTTTCGTTCACGCTGGAACAGCAGCAGGTCGTGATCCTGTTCCAGTTTTCGGACCTGCTCGGAAATCGCTGGCTGGGTCAGATACAAAGCCTCTGCCGCACGGGAGAATCCCCCATGTTTGGCCACGTAATGAAAGGCTTTCAACTGGCTGTGTCGCATGGCAGTTCCCTGTAGATGCGTTCATAGGCTGCGCTTATGATTAGATTGATAATTGCAATTTCACATATAGCAAGCGTTGCTGCAATTGTGTTCCTGAAAACGCTGTTCTGGAGCCTGGTAATGACGCCATCCAAACCAAAATTAGAGCAACCGCGCCTTGGTGAACCCTACCTTTTGACGCCCGGTCCTTTGACAACGTCCTACGCGGTCAAAGAGGCAATGTTACGTGACTGGGGTAGCTGGGACGATGATTTCCGCGCCATGACGCGGGAGGTGCGGTCAAGCCTGCTGAACCTGCTTGGCGAGGGTGCCGACGCGTTCGATTGCGTACCGATGCAAGGCAGCGGATCGTTTTCCGTCGAGGCGATGCTGGCATCCTTTATTCCGCGAGACGGAAAGGCGTTGGTATTGGCAAATGGTGCCTACGGGCAGCGTTCAGCACAAACGTTGCAGTACCTGGGTCGTGATCATGTTGTGTTGGACAAAGGCGATTACCTGCCGCCGAGGGGTGATGAGGTTGCGCGCATTCTCGCGGATGACCCGGACATCACGCATGTCGTCGCCATTCACTGCGAAACCAGCTCGGGCATTCTGAACCCGGTCGAAGAGATTTCGGAGGTCACATATGCCGCCGGGCGCAAGCTCTTGATTGACTCGATGTCCGCCTTTGGAGCGATTGAGCTCAAACCAACTGAAATTCGTTACGAGGCCATGGTGTCTTCGGCGAACAAATGCATCGAGGGCGTTCCGGGTTTCGGGTTCATCGTGGCGCGCAAGACCGAGCTGGAAGCCGCAAAAGGCAACAGTCAATCGCTGTCTCTGGATGTGTATGCGCAGTGGGCGCATATGAACAAAACGGGACAGTGGCGGTTTACCCCGCCGACGCATGTGGTTGCGGCCTTCATCGAGGCACTTCGGGCGCACACTGCCGAAGGCGGTGTTGCAGGTCGAGGCGCCCGCTATACCCGCAACCGGGACGTCATGGTCGCGGGCATGCGGGAACTGGGTTTCGAAACACTGCTGGATAATCGTTGGTTGAGCCCGATCATCGTTACCTTCTTCTGCCCGGCTGATGAGAATTTCGTTTTTGATCAGTTCTATAACCGGATGAAAGAAAAAGGGTTCATTATCTACCCGGGCAAGCTGACTGTCGTCGACAGTTTCCGCGTCGGTTGCATCGGCCAGATGGACGAAGATGTCATGCGTAAAGTTGTGATCGCTGCAAAAGAATCTCTGGAAGAAATGGGCGTGACAAGCGCTGCGCCTCCTCTCCGGGCACTGGAAGAACGCGCCAAGTTGGCCGCATAAAAATCAAGGAAAACACAGATGACCATTCAAACCCCTGTCGAAGCAAATGAGCGCGTCTACCCAACGCCGAAGGTGCCCGCAATTGCCATCTGCCTTGATGGATGTGAACCTGAATACCTCGACGTGGCGATTGCGAAAGGGCTGATGC
Source organism: Ruegeria sp. O4 (assembly GCF_056535125.1). Lineage (NCBI taxonomy): Bacteria > Pseudomonadati > Pseudomonadota > Alphaproteobacteria > Rhodobacterales > Roseobacteraceae > Ruegeria > Ruegeria sp. O4. The sequence goes on from NZ_JBQERO010000017.1 coordinate 2,423, forward strand.
CCAACCTCAAACGGATGCGGGAGGAAGGTACAGACCGTCTGGCGCATTCTGTTATTCCGTCGTTCACCAACCCCAACAATCTTTCGATTGCCACCGGGCGTCCGCCGATCGTGCATGGAATCTGCGGCAACTACCTTATTGATCCCGACACCGGTGAAGAGGTTATGATGAACGATGTCCGCTTCCTGCGCGCGCCGACCATCTTCTCACAGTTCTATGATGCAGGTTTCCGCGTGGCGATGGTAACCGCCAAGGACAAGCTTCGCGCGCTGCTTGGTGCCGGGCTGAAGTTTGACGAGGGCAGGGCGGTTGCATTCTCTTCTGAGCGTTCGGGCGAAACGACGCTTGAGGAACATGGCATCGACAATGCCAGCAAATGGTTGGGCATGGACGTGCCCGAGGTATACTCGGCCGAGCTGTCGGAATTCGTTTTTGCTGCTGGCGTCAAGCTGCTGAAAGAGTTCAAGCCCGACGTCATGTATTTGTCGACTACCGACTATATCCAGCACAAGTTTGCACCCGATCAAAAGGGCGCACTTGATTTCTACGCCATGTTCGACCGCTATCTGGGCGAGTTGGACGCATTGGGGGCCGCCATCGTGGTGACGGCTGATCATGGCATGAAGCCTAAGCACCTGGCAGATGGATCCCCTTCGGTCGTCTATGTGCAGGACCTGATGGACGAATGGCTGGGCAAGGATGCGGCGCGGGTCATCCTTCCGATCACTGACCCCTATGTCGTGCATCATGGTGCACTGGGTTCGTTCGCGACCGCTTACCTGCCGGATGGCGCGGATCAGAGTGACATCATTGCCAAACTCAAGGCGACCGAAGGGATCACCCATGTGCTGACCAAGGCTCAGGCCATTGAACGGTTCGAATTGCCCGGTGATCGGATTGGCGACATTGTGATGGTTTCTGGCGAAAACATTTGCATCGGAACGTCCGAGCATCGCCACGATCTGGCAGCGCTCAAAGAGCCCCTGCGCAGCCATGGTGGTTTGACGGAACAAGAAGTTCCCTTCATCGTGAACCGTGTCATCGACCTGCCAAACCAACCCGTGCTGCGCAACTTTGATGCCTTTTTCTACGCAACTACAGCGGCGGCACAGTAAGCCATGAAAGACCAGACCATGTCGAAAATCGAAGTACGTAACGAAGGAATGCGGATCGGTGGCGAAATCGTCTTTACCGATGAAACCATTCCTGTTCTTTACCCGTACACCAACGAGGTCGTGGGCCATGTTCCCGCTGGCACCGCAGAACACGCACGCAGGGCATTCGAAATCGCGGCGAATTACAAACCTAAACTGACCCGGTACGAGCGCAGCCAGATTTTGCAGCGCGCAGGCGAGCTGATCGGCGAGAAACGCGATTACCTTGCGAAATGGCTGACGTTGGAGCTGGGCATCTGCCACCAGCATGCGATCTACGAAACCAAACGCGCACAGGATGTTTATCAGTTTGCGGCGGCTGAGGCGCTAAAGGACGATGGCGAGATCTTTTCCTGCGATCTGACCCACAATGGCAAAGCCCGCAAGATTTTCACCACCCGAGAGCCGGTGAAAGCAATCAGTGCGATCACCCCGTTCAATCACCCTTTGAATATGGTTAGCCACAAAATCGCGCCGTCGATTGCGACCAATAATTGCATGGTTTGCAAGCCCACGGAACTGACGCCGCTGACTGCGCTGACATTGGCCGACATACTTTATGAAGCAGGCCTGCCGCATGAGATGTTCCAAGTGGTGACCGGCTGGCCGGCTGACATTGGCGATGAGATGATCACCAATGAACATATCGACATCATCACCTTCACCGGGGGTGTGCCGGTGGGCAAGTTGATCGCTGAGAAAGGCGTCTACAAGCGGCAGGCGCTGGAACTTGGGGGTAACGATCCTCTGATCGTTCTGAATGACCTCAGCGATGCGGATTTGGACAAAGCCGCAACAATTGCAGTGGCGGGTGCGACCGGAAACTCCGGTCAGCGGTGTACGGCAGTCAAGCGCATCCTCGTGCAGGAAAGTGTGGCCGACAAGTTTGTGCCGCTGGTTCTGGAGAAGGCCAAGAAGATCAAATTCGGCGATCCGCAAGACCCCGAAACCGAGCTGGGGTGTGTGATCCACGACAAAGCCGCGGAGATATTCGAGAACCGCGTTCTGCAGGCTGAGAAAGAGGGTGCAGAAATCTTGTATCACCCGGGCCGTCAGGGCGCATTGCTGCCGCCTATCGTTGTCGACAAGGTTCCCCATGACAGCGAGCTGGTGATGGAAGAAACTTTCGGTCCTATCGTGCCGATCGTGCGCGTACCAGACAACGACGAAGAGGTGATGGCGATCTCGAATTCGACCGAGTTCGGCCTGTCTTCGGGGGTATGCACCAATGACCTGAACAGGGCCATCGCCTTTATCAACGGATTGAATGTCGGCACCTGCAACATCTGGGAACAGCCGGGTTACCGCATTGAAATGTCACCCTTTGGCGGCATCAAGGACAGCGGAAACGGGGTGAAAGAGGGCGTTATCGAGGCGATGAAGTTCTTCACCAACGTCAAAACCTATTCGCTGCCCTGGCCCAACTAAACCTTGCGTCCTTTCCCCACAGACGGGAAGGACGCTTCAAATCCTCCCTGATACTGGCGGGCCTTTTGGGGCCCGCATCTTTTGATGACAGAAATGAGGAGCGGACATGCCACAGATTGTCCACACGGAAGGGGAATCAAACACATCCGAAGCGCGCAAGGCATGGTTGCAAAAGTCCATGGGACCGAAGTCGGCACCTCTGCTCAAACGCGATGCGGATGTGTTCCTGCATCAATCTCTGTCATCACCCTGCGTCAGCACTATTGCAAAGGCCGAGGGAATCTGGATCGAGGATATGGAGGGTCGCCGGTACATGGATTTCCATGGCAACTCGGTGCATCACATAGGCTATGGGCACCCGCGTCTGATAGCCGCCATCAAAGCGCAACTTGATGATCTTCCTTTTGCACCCCGCCGCTTTACCAATGACCCGGCAGTGGATTTGGCAGAAAAACTGGCAGATATCGTGCCTGGCGATCTGGGGAAGATGCTCTTTACCACTGGCGGCTCTGACGCCAACGAGGTTGCCCTCAAAATCGCGCGTGCCGCGACCGGTCGGTTCAAAACAATCAGCTTCTGGGATGCCTTCCATGGCGCGGGCTTTGGCGCCGCAAGCGTCGGTGGCGAGGCGACGTTCCGCAGTCATATCGCGGGCCCCCTCTTGTCGGGCACTGAACATGTCGCGCCCTTCGCCTGCTACCGTTGCCCATACAATCACGCGGGACCGGAAACCTGCGGGTTGGCCTGCGCGAAAATGGTCGAATATGTTCTGGAGCGTGAAGGAGATGTGGCCGCAGTCATAGCCGAACCGATGCGCGCGGTGCCCTATGTACCACCGCCGGGGTTTTGGAAATCCGTGCGAGAGGCGTGCAATCGTCACGGCGCGCTTTTGATCATGGATGAAATCCCGACCGGCCTTGGCAAAACCGGCAGGATGTTCGCCTTTGAACATGACGAGATCATTCCCGACATTGTGACGCTTGGAAAAGCGCTTGGCGGTGGTATCCTGCCCATTGCCGCTTGTGTTGCCCGCAAACAATTGGACGTCTGCGGAGATTTTGCCATCGGTCATTACACACACGAAAAGAACCCGGTCACCGCGCGGGCCGCTTTGACAACACTTCAGATCATCGAAGATGAGGGGTTGGTTCATCGGTCGGCCACGCTGGGTGAGCACGCAATTGGTCGTCTGATGGACGAACTTCAGAACGTACCCACCGTCGGAGACATCCGGGGAAGGGGTTTGATGTTCGGGGTCGAAATCGTTGATGATCGCGTTGAAAAGATACCGGGCAATGCGCGTGCCGAACGGATTTACTACGCCTGTCTGGAGGCCGGTTTGAGCTATAAGATCAGTCAGGGATGCGTTCTGACATTGTCGCCGCCGCTGACCATCTCACAATCGGATCTGGACCACGCAATCGACATTGTGATCGCTGCTATCAAGGCCGAGAGTTGACACGTCGGATCAGTCAAAACTCGGCAGTAAGTAAAAAGAGGCTAGCCGAGACAGCGATGAAGACCCCAAAGTGCGACGTAAGACAACGAGTCCGATGGCGCACGGCGTACAATAGAATTTGGAATTGGCCGATGGCGTTGTAATATCCAACTGCACTCAGGCTTAAAACGCTGACGAAAGTAACGGGAAAGGCAAAATCTTCAATTCGGCCTCTGGTACAAATGAGACTGAACAAACTGACGGGATTACAGGAACTCAAAATCAACAGAGCGGAGTCTTTCATGGTATCGAATGTAGTTCAGAAGCTGAAAGACCTTTTGTTGCTGTGCTTTACAGATCGCAGCCCGTCGCCTTTGCAAAAAACTGAGAAACAAGATGCCGTTCAGCAGGCGACTACTTTTTACCTGCCATAGGGTATTCAATCTCCCTTTGCCGCGAGATCTTTGAATACAAATTTCACCAACTTGCCCCTGCCTTCATCCATTCAGCTTCTTTGACAGAACTGGGAGCGCAGAAGCTCTGTTGGTGATCCAACGGTTCGCTAAGTTCTATGACCTGCCGCCACGACGCTTGTCGGGAACGCGAATTGAAAATGTGGCATCTGACTCTGCAGGGGCAGATGCCTTCGAGCTGTACGGGTGTTCAGCGCAAACCCGCCACCGAGTTACCAAGGTGGCGGGGCAGGTTATCGTTGCGACATTTCTTTCGGATCAGAGCTTAATGCGGAAGGCTGCGAAACCGTCGGCGCCTTCCCCGGCGTCCTCGATTGCCACACCTTTGACGTCGCCCATATAGTCGCGGGCTTTTGGACCCGTCTCGAACAACACCGTGGTGTCCTCCAACGGTGAAAACGACCAGTTGGCATCCGCTTTGGGATCGATTGTGCCCTGTTCGACAATGTAGCGAACAATGACGTCGCGGTTGGTGTCCGGTGCTTCGAACACGATCGTGTCGCCCATTGCGCCCGGGAACGCGCCACCACCGGATGCACGGTAATTGTTGGTGGCAATGATGAACTCCATGTCATCCGTAACAGGCGCGCCATTGAAGGCAAGGTTCACGATCCGTGCTGCGTCGGGGTTCACCTCTTCGCCCTTTGGTCCAAAGCGCGACGGTTGCGACAGGTCGATCTGATAGGTCACACCGTCCATCACGTCGAAATTGTACGACGGGAACTCGGGGTTCAGAAGGATCGCATCCTTGGACCCAGCTTCAACCTGATTGAACATACCGGCCGAGCGTTCCAGCCAGCCACGCACCTGCGCCCCGTTCACGCGAACCGCACGGACGGTATTCGGGTAGAGGTACAGATCGGCCACGTTCTTGATGGCAACGTCCCCGACCGGGACATCGGTGTAATACTCCGGACCGCCGCGGCCACCAGCCTTGAACGGTGCTGCCGCAGACAGGATCGGCAGCCCTTCATGCTCGGTGCCTTTCAGCATGTCTTCGACATACCATTTCTGCGCGATCGAGACGATCTGCACAGACGGATCATCCGCGACCAACGCAAAATAGCTGTGCAGTGGGGCCGAGGTCTTGCCGACCGCGCGTCGAACATAGGCCAGCGTTTCGTCATGAGCTTTCGCAACCGATTCCAGAACCTTCTGATCATCTTCGACCAGAGCGGTGATTGATCGATCTTCGTTACGTTTGGATATCGGGCGCGCCTCGGAGGTTGTGGTAACGACGCGCCATTCATTGCCGTCCCGTTCCAAAAGCAGGTCCAGCAGGCCAAGATGCGACCCCCAGAAACCGCCCATGACGGCAGGTTTGCCCATCAGCGTGCCTTTTTCCACGTCGATCCCGGGGCGGTCAGCAAATGTCGGTGACGGGAAAACCAGGTGATTGTGGCCGGTGACCAGCGCGTCGATCCCGTCGACCCCTGCCAGAACCACCGATGCGTTTTCCATGCCGTCCTCATGATCGGCCCCCCCGATCCCCGAATGCGACAGGGCGATGATCAGGTCACATCCCTGTTCCTTCATCTCGGGTACATAGGCCTGAGCCGTCTCGACGATATCGCGGGCCTGAACATTGCCCTCCAGGTGCCTGCGGTCCCAGTTCACGATTTGTGGCGGGGTAAAACCGATGACACCGATCCTGATCGGATGTTTGGTGCCGTCGCCCATCTCGATTTCACGGTCGAGGATGGCATAGGCCTGAACAAGGGTCTTGTCGTCACGCGGGTTTGCACCTTTTTCCTTGGCGACGTTGGCCAGAACAACAGGGAACTCGGCACCGGCCAAAGCCTTGTTCAGGAAATCCAGACCGTAGTTGAACTCGTGATTGCCCAGCGTCGCGGCATCATACCCGACCGTATTGAAGGCCGTGATGATGGGATGGCTGTCGCCGTCCTTCATGCCGCGCTCGTAAGCGATGTAGTCGCCCATCGGGTTACCTTGCAGAAAATCGCCGTTGTCCACCAAGAGCGAGTTTGTCGCCTCAGATCGGATTTCGTTGATGATCGACGCTGTGCGGGACAGGCCCACCGTGTCGCGGGGTTTGTCCGCATAGTAATCATAAGGAAACACATGGACATGGATATCGGTGGTTTCCATGATGCGCAGATGCGCCTGATTATTGGCCGCCGCCACCGAAAACGGATGCAGGGTAATTGCCGCCGCACCAGCGGTTGTCGTGGCAAGGAAGCGGCGTCGTGAAATTGAAGAACGGCTTGAGAAAGACATGGGTCACCTTTCAGGTTTGTGGTCAACGCGTCTTTTTGCCTGTAATTCGCAACATCCATATGAAACAGGTTGCCAGCGCTTTATACGCGTCATGTGTAGGCGCAATGCCAGGTACAATAGCCCAACTTCCTGTACTTGATAAGACATGGCAGAAGGGGAACCCGTGCCCTGCGATTGCCAAGACAATGCCTCACAATCAGTGCTTTGCGACATATCCAACCCGCATCATGTTGGCTGCTATCCACTGACCCCAACCGTGTGGATGGGACAGCCCGGTTATCGACGTCCCGCCCCCAGGACAATAAGCTCTTTCGGGAAACTGGTCAGTGATTGGCATCCATCTTCTGTGACCAAGACGTCATCTTCAATACGGACACCGAAATTGCCCAGGTCATACAGACCCGGTTCGTTGGTCCAGACCATGCCTGCGCGCATTACCTGGTTGTTTCCGCGCATGATATATGGAGCCTCGTGCACATCCCGACCCAATCCGTGGCCTGTCTTGGTGCGGATGCGATTGGCGAAAGGGGATGCTTCAAGAACGCCGATGACTGCATCATCGATATCATGGGCCGTCACACCGGGGCGACACACGTTCAGACCCATCTGATTTGCTCGTAATACAGTTTCGTAGACAGCCTTGCCCTCATCTGAGACTTCGCCAACGAAAAAGGTTCGCGTGATATCCGCGACAAATCCATCCTTGCGCGCGCCAAAGTCAAAGAGCAGCGCGTCGCCGGTTTGAATCCGATAATCCATACGCGCTTTCCCGTGCGGTCGGGCCGAGTTGTCGGCAGCGACCACAATCGGTGTAAAGGCCAGTGAATCGGCACCTTCGGCAAACATTGCCTGGATCAAATCCTGTTCGATCTGTTTCTCGGTCTGACCTGCGTGTACCGTTCCGATAACCCGCTCAAGCGCACGTTCCGAGATGGTGATCGCAGCTTGCATGGAGGCCACATCCTTGCTGGACTTGATCAGTCGCAGGTTCGAGATTTGGTGTTCCGCATCAGTAATTTGTAACCCAGGCATAGCTTCGGTCAGCGCGTCAGAGACAAAAACACGCATGACCTGTCCTTCAACTGCAAGGGACGCGATGCTCAGGTGGTTCGCCAAAGCGGTGAAAGCCCCTTTGTAACCCGCCTCATCCCGCCAATCGAATACCGCTCCTTCGAACCTTAATTGATCCCACGAGCCAAGTTCCAGATTTGGAACAATGGCAGCGGGTTCTCCTGATGCGGGGATCACAACCACGATGGGGCGTTCGTTAGTCATGAAAGACTTGCCCATGGCTCGGTCGAAATTCGGACCCGGCACCAATGCCACGGCATCGACAGAGATTTCACGGGCCAACCGGCGATATTCTGATAAATCTGGCATCCTTACCAACCCTTATTGTGACCAAAACCACCCGCTTCGGCGATCTCGGCAAATCTTATTTTTCTTACGCCACACGCGAACCGTCATTGGTTTGGTATTCTGACAGTTGGAAACGTTGCCAATCGTTTCGCCGCACAGCAGTATACAGCCCGGCCAATAGTTCGGTTCGTGTTTCAGATTGCAGTCGTCACTTTTGTCAGCCACCTGAGCAGCCTCATCTGACTGGTCCAAGTTGATTGTTAGTGCATCATCGGCCTGTGATCCATCGGGATGATGGTTTCAGGTGCCGGCGGGCGATAGCCCAGTGCACTGTGGGGGCGTTTTGTATTGTAGTGTCTCCTCCATTGTTCGATCAGGATTTGTGCTTCGCGCAGGCTGTAGAAGATTTCGCCGTTGAGTAGTTCGTCCCTGAACCGGCCATTGAAGCTTTCGCAGTATCCGTTCTCCCACGGGCTCCCAGGTTCAATGTAAGCCGTCTGGGCGCCAACTGCGGCGGTCCAGTCTCGGACAGCCTGGGCGACAAATTCTGGCCCATTGTCTGAACGTATGAAACAGGGTGCCCCCGAAGTATGAACAGATCCGTCAGGGCGTCGATCACGTCGACCGAGTTCAGCTTGCGCTTCACTCTAATCGCCAGGCACTCCCGGCTGTGCTCATCAAGGATGTTCAGCGTCCGGAAGGCTTTGCCATCGTCGGTTCGACAATGGACGAAATCATAGCTCCATACATGATTGCGATACTCCGGCCTCAGCCGAACACACGAGCCATCGTTCAGCCAAAGCCGTCCTTTCTTCGGTTGTTTCACTGGCACTTTCAGCCCCTCTCGTCGCCAAAGCCGTTCAATTCGCCCATCGCTGACAGACCATCCAGCCTCTCTCAGCAATGCAGCGATCCTGCGATAGCCATATCGGCCGTATTGACGGGTCAGCTCGATCATGTCGGCCACCAATCGGTCTTCGTCTGCGCGACCTTGTGGGACACGCCGTTGCGTGGACCGGTGTTGTCCAAGCACGCGGCAGGCGCGTCTCTCGGAAACGTTCAGTTGGTTGCGAACATGGTCAATACAAGCACGACGACGAGCGGGGCTCAGTAGTTTCCCTTCGCGGCTTCCGTCAGGATCAGCTTGTCCAACGTCAGATCGGATACCGCACGTCGCAGTCGCTCATTCTCTTTCTGAAGCCGTTTCAGTTCTTTCAACTGATCTACGCCCATTCCGCCGTACTTCTTGCGCCAGCGGTAATAGGTTTGTTCAACAACGCCGATCTGCCTGATCGCATCAAGACGGGACATGCCTTGCCCCATCAGAACTTCAACCTGCCGTAACTTCGAGACAATCTCTTCGGGCTTCGGTCGCTTGTTTGCCATTCGTGGTCCTCCGTTTCCTAAACATAGCGGTGGACCAGCTCAGTTGGGGAGGCTCAGCACCGTTTGATTTCTTCTTGGAGGGCACGGCACGGGGCGGCGCATTATTGCGCCCTCAGCCGCCGGACAATGCGGCAGCGATCAGAAAGGCGGTTGTATCCCAAGTCTTAGAAAGACATGGTTCAGGTCCCGAATGGGAAGTGCCAATACCTGCGGTGGTAACCGCGGCGAAAGCGGTTTAGGAACGTCGGGTTGGTACAGCGACGTTGTTCAAAGCTGACGTTAATTCTCTTGCAACGAGCGGCAGAAATAGTCCGCGGACTGTGAGTTCGTCGACGACCAGATTTCGCAGTCGCAGCGAATGGCGGCAATGCGGGCTGCGACCGCAGCATTCTGACCAGTGGGTGAATGGCCGCAAAGCGACCGAACCGGTTCGAGTAAATCAGCTATGCTTGCGCAAGGTCCGTTAGACGTGTGGGGTGAGCCATCAAAACCCGACGCAGAAGCGATACTTGTTCCGTTGCTACGCTACGTCGAATCGAACCGAGACCGTCAATCCGGGTGAGCTGTTTGTAGCCATTAAGAGCGCCGAATGATGATCTGCGATAGCCTTCACCAGTGCCAGTCCTAAACCATTCCCAACACTATTTCGTTCGCTTTTAAGCTTATAGAAAGGAACAAAGAGCTTTCCCAGAGTGTTTTCGGGAACGCCGGGACCATCATCAACCACCGAGAGCGTAACGATGCCGTCTTCTTTTTCAATAAGCAGGCGAACTCTGGAATGCTTTGGGCAGTGATCGATAGAGTTCTGCAAAAGGTTTACGCAAAGCTGTTTCAGCATACCTTCATCGCCTTCGATCAGGGAACGCGCTGATTGGTTCTCAACAAAATTCAGGCTTTGACCCTTAGCCTCCGCAAGTGGAATCATCGTTTCGACTGCTTCTCGACCCAGCCTATTCAAATCTAGATAGCTGAACGCTTTTGGACTGTTACCTTCTTCGATACGGTTGATCCGCAAAACAGTTTCAAAGGTCCATTTTAGACGGTCAAGTTCAGACTGAATATTGTTGATCACCTCTAGTGGCTGACCTTCGGATTGAAGCGTGTCTCTCGCTTCCTGAAGCGCGATGTAAGCATGAGTGAGCGGGTTCTTCAAATCATGTGCAATTGATGCAGCCGTCGATCGAGTCGTGGACATCAAAGCTGTCAGGTTGTCGAGATGTCGGTTCATCAACCGGGCAATCCGGTCTATCTGATCGTTGTTCTTACTGACTGAAAGCCTCGCTTTAACATCACCTCTTGAGACTTTGTTTAGCGTCTTCGCCATTTGATCGAGTTTGCGATATGTTCTTATGCTGGAGATGTACCCAACCAACAAAGTGCACACCGTTGCTCCAAATCCGATTGCAACCAAAGACCACGCCAGCGAACGAAGCGTGCTTTTCACAAAGGCAAGATCGCGGCCAACCACAACTACAAATCCACGGTAGGTTTGCACGTTGACACGGTGGATACGTTTTTCCCCACCCAGATCTATACCATCGTCTTCGATTTCTCCCCATCCTCTAAAGGACGGGTATTCGTCGATATTTCCCGCCAGACGCTTCCCCTGGCTGTCGAACAGGCCAATCAAACTGGTGTCGAATGGCAACCAGAGGGTCGCGTCATCAATCGCTTGTACAACATCTGAATCGTTGTCGTTATCGTCCAGAATTTCCTGAATGAAACGCATTTCGTCGATCAACAACGAGTCCATTTCCCGTTGCAAATCGCCACGAATTCTTTCGAACGTTAAAAAAGCCAACGCTGTAACTGAAAGTAGTATTACTACAGCTGCATACAACGCTGTCGTAAACGCTGCTCCAGAGACAATGTTTGAGCGCTTCATTTGTTTTTCATCCGATTATAGTGGCGACCGCATGTGATTTGGCTAACGGCAAACCCTTTCTGGCCAGTCAAGCGAGTGATCCGAGGGTTTTAGCTGAAAAACTAGCGGGAAAATGGGGAAATTAGCTAAATTTGTCGCACCATTGGAGATGCGAGACCAATAAAGCACACGAATGTCAATGCTCTCAACTCCCAGCTCCGTTTGATTGAGCACACCCGAACACTTTCAAAAAACTATGTGCGGTGTTGCTCGCCTGATACGGCGGCCGATGGAGCCTTGATTTCCGAGAACTTGCAGCGCTCCCTTCCGAGGGGGTGGAGGGGAGCGCTGCTTTGACTGAGGGAAGCAAGCGTGCGAGTGAGTGGTCCGTGTCCTCACGGTTCCGGTGGCACCCTTCAGGAGGGTAACGAGTGCTTCCTCAGTCGAGTATTCGGTTTCAGTTCCAACCTTGACGGCATCTTCTGCAACGTTTCCTTGCCATCCGGCTTTCATCAACCTTACGTTTTTGAAAAATAGTGCGATCTTCCCCCTGGATCATTGAGTTTTCGATGTTGTTCACCCACCTTTTGTGCACTGTCCGTGATCTTCGACAGATGTGGCACCGTGCGTGGACAGCTCATAGGTCATGGTTGGGAAATGAAGCGCCAAGGTCCAGACTTCGTCGGTCTTGATGTGGATGAATGTTACTCCGTCCAGCCCGTGTGCGACGGAGGCTACGCCTTCTGTGTTTTGCACAATCAGGCGCGCTTCTGAGCGGTCAGCACCCTGAAAGACCTGGATGATTTCACCATTGGTTTCTGACGTGCACAGGTATTCTGTTTCGTCTGCGATCGCTGCAGACGCAGGCAAAAGTGCCATTAGGAGTATTGCTTTCATCGTCATTGTTTTTCCGTTCAAAAGGTTGGGCTTTCTAGTTTGAGTTGTCCAAGTGGTGGTTCGAATTATGAGTGGACCGTTCTTCCGCATAGGTTCAGGCCGCGACGCGAGGCTTTCCAAAGCTCACACACACCCGCAGGCCCGGTTCATTGTTTTCCGCAGTGACTATTGCGCCGTGGCGTGTGGCAACGGCCTTTACAAGCGACAGGCCAAGCCCATTGCCATCTTCATACTTTGTGCCGTCTGCTCGGAAAAACGCGTCAAAAATCTTGTTGATTTGGGGTTCCGGAACCCCTGGACCGTTATCTGTCACAACCAGCTCAATCACATCGGGCTTGGCTGTCAGGGAAATCCTGATCCAAGAACCGGAAGGGCAATACCGGAGCGAGTTGTTCACAAGATTGACGAGCAGCTGCTTCAGCATGTTTTCGTCGCCTCGGATCAATATCGTGTCGGCGTTGTAGTCCGCCGAGATGTGCTTACCTGCATCGACGGCAACTGGATACAGCGCCTCAGCAACACCCTCAACGAGCGCGCTCAGGTTCACTGTTTTAAAGCTCTTTTGATGCGTTCCTTCCTCAATTTGCGAGACCTTGAGGATCGTGTCGAAAACAACTCTAATGCGCTTTAGGTTGCTCTCTAATTCATTGAGGCCGGATCGCGGGTCGCCACCATACTCAACTTCGCTGTAAACCTGTTGCAAAGCGATAAAACCACTGGTTAATGGTGTCTTTAAGTCGCGGGCAACTGTGACCGCAGTAGCATGTGTGCTATTCAGTAAACTCGAAATCCAGTCGAGACGTCGGTTAACCAACTGGAAAATCCGATCGAATTGATCGCCCTTTCCCGAAACCGGAAGACGAATAGAACCATTCGCTTGAACAGGAGGTTCCAGGGCTCGCTCAACCGACTTTAGTTTCCGATAGTTTTGAGAGCTGAAGTAGTAGCCAAGACCTAAAACAGTCATGGTTGTTGCAAGCGTCAGTAGCAATAACCCTTCCCAAAGTGTTGTCAACGCTTGACTAAGTGATGTCATGCTACGGGCGACTACTGTGCGATACCCAAGATACTCGGACGCATGAAGCATATAGACGGGCGCGGTCCCGCCGAATTGAACAAAATCCGGATCTACCTCGTGCCATCCGTTCGTATCAGGCACTTTCGCGATTGAACTGGCAAGTGCTGAACCGTTTTGGTCAAACAGCGCGATTACGTGAAGTTGGGTTCGATTAGGGTTATTCAAATGTTCGATTGCTCGCTGAACTGCGTCAGCGCCGCCTTCCTGCAATATCTCATGAAGCAAAAGCTCTTCATCGAGGATTTGTTGTTCGAGGTCAGAGCGGAGCTTGTCTTCCAGCGCCAGATAGGCTGCATATCCGAAAACAGCGGTGATGATCCAGACAATCAATGCGGCGAAACAAGCTGGAGCGCTCGAGGCAATGCTAGCGCGGCCCATGAAGGCTGTATCCAACGTTTCGAGACGTGTGCAAAAGCGGCATCTCGAAGGGCTTGTCTATCTTCGACCTCAGACGACTGATGTATGTTTCAATCACGGTCGAACTCGGGTCAAAATTATAGTCCCAAACTTGCTCCAGAAGCATGGTGCGTGTCACCACGCGACCTGAATTGCGCATCAAGACTTCTAACAACGCAAATTCACGTGGCAACAACTCTATTGTCACATCTTGCCGTTTCACAACTCTGCTGAGTAGGTCCATTGATAGATCGTGAACATGAAGCTCAGTTGTCGAGAAATCGGACGGTTGTCGCCTGATTATGCTATTTAAACGCGCTAGCAGCTCTGAAAAATGAAAAGGCTTTACTAGGTAGTCATCTGCACCTTCGGTCAAACCTTCTACTCTGTCCTGAACGTCTCCTATTGACGTAAGAAACAGAACCGGGGTCTGTTTTTTCGCGGCCCTAAGTGCTTTGAGAACGGAAAGACCATCCATTCCTGGTAGCATGCGGTCCAGGACTATGGCGTCACATTCATTGTATAGACAATATGACAGGGCATCCCGACCATCTTCATACCACTCCACACTAAAACCGTTTGATCTGAGTCCTGAATTGACAAAGTCGGCGGTTTTTTTGTCGTCTTCTGCGACGAGTATCTTCACTTTAAGCCCTCCGATTTTGCCACTGGACCTGCTTGTTTCAGTTTGGAATGCGCTGTAAGTGAACCCAGCCATAACGTGATGGCTAAGTCCATTTGGCAAATCGTTGCAGACTAGAGACTCAACGTTTCTTCGACGGCTTTCACCTGAAGCCGGGCGAGACCAAGATTGGCGGTTTTCTTGTCTAGTGCGACATACACAAAGATGTTTGGGTTTTTGTCCAACGGGCGGACCAGATGATACTGTTTGCCAAGCGTTATCAGAATGTCTTCGATGGTATCGTTAAGTTTCAGCGCTTCGATTGCCTGAAGTTTGGCGCGGACGACTTCAACATTCGCAGCGCCTGCAGTTTCAAGATCAAATTTTGAGCCACCCTCAGAGCCTAGTACTAGGCCTGTGTCGCTGTCCACGAGGCACGCCCCCAAAAGACCCTTGATTTCGCTTAGTTTAGAAATGTCCAACGACATGTTTAGCTCCTTTTTGGCTTTGGAATTGCTGATCTGACTCGCTCCGGGCGTTTGATGGATTGGACGAGTTTCTTTGTTTGCAGGTGGGATGGTAATGACGTGTTTTTGAACCAGGCCAAACCTTTCGCTAAATCTGGCCAGAACAGACGATGTATCACTCTTGGAATTCGACATTTTCTATCCAATTCTCGCTGTGATGGTGGAAGTGGATTGTCGAACTATGTGTCCGCCACTGCGAGCGGCTTGGGTGCGAAGGAAGAGCCGATCAACCAAAGTGTCATCCAACCCAGGGAGAGTGTCCTTCCTATGCTGTACATGACATTCGGGATCTGCCCTGACGTTCAAAACCGGTGCGATTGGTCCCTGAGAGCTCTTGGGGCCTCTGTGCAAAAACCTTAGTGCAGCAATACAGGCAGTGGCCAAGTATTGGGCATTGTTGGCTGAAATGGTCAAAACACCTTCCGGACCCAGAAGGAATGAAGACCACAGATACCCAAGTTCAGAAAGGACGCCGGCCAAAACTGATAAAAAAACAGAACTTAGCATAGGCCCCTCGCCTCGTTACCAATCAACTAAGCGGTTCGTAAAATACTGGAGGTTTTAACCGGCTTTTCAGAAAGCTTAAATTTTTGTAAGGAATTTGTTTTTTGTCGGTTGGGGGATAGGAACTTAGGTGCAGCGGGCTATTTGACTGATTTTGTGAGCATTTTGACACCGGCAATGGTTTAGAGTTGGATAACCGTGATTTGTGATCGTCAACCCTCATTGTTTTGGCAGGATTTGCCGTGGGGGAGAGCATTGTTTGTTACACGGCACCAACCTCTATTTTCGGCAACGCAGCGGCAGCAATTCGATTGCGGTTCCAGAGTCTCCTGTGGGACGCGGACTGTGCATTCGAAGGACTCATTTGTTTGTGCTTGAAGCCAACAACTGCTTCGACAAGTTGTATCGTTGCTTTCTTACCCATGAGTGAAAGGTCGGTTTGCGCCACTAGACCACTTGCTGCGAACGGCAGCTTTGTCGGGCCGCATTGCAGCGTCGTGTTTAGTGGATGAACGACCGGAATGGGCCGTCTGCTTAGTTAATATTTAGCCAGGAAGGGGCATTGCTGCGGCTGTCCCGAAGTCGTCAATGAGCCCAACCTGTACCCTGGATTTTATTGCTGCATGCGCTTGCAGCAGTAACGACACTGCAACTGCCGAATACCTTGTGCGGCCAAGCAGCGGAAAAAACTGTCATTCATGCAAATAGCAGCGATGCTCGCGGCGGCGGCTCACAGTTCGCTCAACAAAACCGTCCTTCACTTCATCCGCAACAGCTATCGCCTAGCTGAATTGGTGGACACGGGACCGTGGCATATGAACAGTAAACACAACAGTCGCCTTCCAACGGCTTCAAAACTGTTTTGCACGACTTGCATTCATAGAACCACTGGCAAGCATCCGTTGGCATTTGCTCGGTTTCACTGTGGCCGCACTTCGGGCAAATCAGGGTGCTTTCTAGGACTACAGTTTGTTTTGTCATAGTCTCACATCTGCATGATCAGGTAATCGTTAATCCATGCCTCGTTAAACACAACGACCCAACCCACGCCGGTGATTAGAGTCGTTCCTGCAAGCCACCATTTCAACGTCGGCAAGGAACCGCGCCGATAAGATACCATCCATGATATCACGACGAGCGCCGTTGACATCGTCAGCACATAGTAACTCGCTGCGGCAACCTTCCCAAAGATTGCCAACCAACTGCCACCCAGCCCCAGTAACATCATCGTCATGGGCAAAACGCAGCAAGTCGCGACGCCAAGCGCTGATAGCGATCCCAAATAGCTGAGGCTAAGGTACTTCTGCATTCTGTTTCCCTGATGGACTACGTCGCGCGGAGTTGTAGAGACAACAACCTCTCGTTTAACTTCTGTAGCCACTACAGGATCAAGACAGGAAATCTCACATGTTTGCGATTGGGGAGGCATCCCGGCAAAGCGGTGTCGGAATTGATACTATCCGCTACTACGAACGCGAAGGGATCGTGCCGAAACCAGAAAGGGCATCGAATAATCGACGCATGTACTCCGCGCACGATGTTGGACGGCTTCGTTTTCTAAGGAAGTGCCGAGACATGGGTTTTTCGCTTGCCGATGCAAAGGTGCTTCTCAACCTATCCGAAGGTGATAGCGAGGATTGCCAATCCGTTAAGGAACTGGCCGAGCTTCATATCTCCAATGTGCGTATGAAGATAATCGAACTTAAGCGATTGGAGGCCGCCCTGAATGAACTTACGGCCAACTGTAACATCGGGAACGTTTCTTGCCCGATGCTTGCGCAGATACGGACCTACTAATGGCACTTTGAGGCTCGCAGTCGCCCTATGCCAACGCAGCATGACCCAAGATTCGGGCCGCGCAGAATCTACCGTTCGTTAGAGAAGCCAACTCGTTGATCCAGTACTGTTTCCATCAATCAATGAACATTCGGGCGTCGCCGCGGTGTTCTTGAAGCACACTGCGATTTCGGACAGTGAGCCCTACCTACCGTGCCTGAGCAATCAATTTGCTGCATACGCACTCGGCAGGTTTTATCATGAAGCCGACCTCTGATTTCCGAATCGCAGAGCAATGGTTCTGCTTATCCTTGTCCTAAATTGGGCTAGGCAGACTCAGATCTTCTGTTGCTTTCTATTGTATCAAGGCTTGTATCGTGCGTACTCGAAGTCCATATACACAAGGCTAACGTTTTTCTTTTTCGACCTGCTGTCTCCCAAATTCGGCGCTCAGTCTTTCGATTCAGACCGACCACGCCGAGTCGCCGCAATAATGCGGGCGGCAAGTATTAGGAGACTTCGACCATGGCAAATGGCACAGTAAAATGGTTCAACTCGACCAAAGGTTTTGGCTTTATCGAGCCTGAAGATGGTAAGCGCGATGTGTTCGTGCATATCTCAGCACTTGAACGTTCCGGCATCAGCGAATTGAAAGACGGCCAGAAGGTCACTTTTGACGTCGAAGCTGGCCGTGACGGACGCGACAGCGCCGCCAATCTGGCACTGGCCTGACCTTTTACGGGCACCCTTATGGGGTGCCCGTTTGCACAATGGGCTGCTAAAAGCCCTTGGAGAAAAAGTCAGTTGCAACCTAAAGACTGGACGCGGGTGCTCGCGCAATACCGTGTTGCCGATGCAAAGCGCAGTATTTATGAAATTGCGATCACCGTTGTCCCCTTATTCGCGCTATGGGCTCTAGCGTGGATGGCTTTATATTTTAGTGTCTGGATCGCATTTTTACTGGCCGTCCTGAATGCCGCATTTCTGGTCCGTATCTTCATCATTATGCATGATTGCGGTCATGGATCTTTCTTTAGAAGTCGCACTGTTTGCAATTGGACCGGCCGGGTTCTGGGTGTTCTTGCCCTGACACCCTATGACGTTTGGCGGCAAAGCCATGCGATTCACCACGCTTCAACCGGTAACCTTGATCGGCGTGGTATGGGTGACATTCCTACATTGACCATTGAGGAATACCTGAAACGGAATTGGTTCGGGCGTGCCGCTTACAGGTTAATCCGGAACCCCTTCTTCCTGTTCTGTATCGTACCGGTGTACACGTTCTTTTTTCAAAATCGCTTGCCCTTTGGTTTCATGCGGTCAGGCTGGCTGTATTGGGCAAGTGCGATGGGAACAAACGCTGCAATTGCAGGGGTATTGGCCCTAGTTTTTTGGGCCGGAGGCATTGAGGTTTTAGCGTATGTTTTCCTACCAACCATGATTGTCGCATCATCGATTGGTATTTGGCTTTTCTATATTCAACACCAGTTTGAACACACGACCTGGGAACGGGAAGAGGGGTGGAACCTTCAGAACGCCGCATTCTATGGAAGTTCTCACTATGCCCTGCCAGGCATCCTGCGGTGGTTCTCTGCCAATATCGGTGTACACCATGTTCACCACCTTGCCAGCCGCATACCGTTTTATCGGCTAAACGAGGTTTTGCGTGACCATTCCGAGTTGGAAAATTGCCAGCGTATTACTCTATATGAGAGCCTTCATTGCGCACGATTGCATCTTTGGGATGAAGAAAGTCAGCGCCTGCTGACGTTTTCTCAGGCTTTGTCGAACGCCAATCCCAACAAGAGTCTAGTGTAATCGGGCGCGCACCAAAAAGGCTTCGACAGTATCACCGCCAAGGGCGCGAATGGCCTCTAGTCGGTGAAGGCCTTCAATCAGCACGAACCGCTTGTTGTCCGCACGTATCTGGATCGGCGTCTTCTGGCCATTCTTCAGGATATCTTCGGCCAGTGCCAGAACCTTTTGTTGATCAAGTGTTTTGGCCCGTTTCACAGGTACATAGATCAGGTCGAGCGGATATGGTTTTTTCTCCAACATAAGCTACGCGTGCGCCTTTCGTGCATTTATTCCGGTTCGAAGTTCGCTTCAAAGGCTGGCGCTGGAACGTGCGTCATAGAACCGAACGAACAGCATCGCGCAGCTCCTGATGCATGATCCAAGTCGCTGGTTCATCGTCACTTTTGACGTGAGAAGATGCCAATACCTGAGCGGCGCCATCATTTTGAGCCGATCCGGCTTCGGGAAGCTCGAGTTCCAGATATTCTGCAATCGATAGCCCGATTTTCTTGAAGACCTTGACGGACGCCTCACGCGATTTGTAACCAGCTGCCTTGGTTAACTGACCAATGCTCAGTCCTTCCTTGCCTGCGATTGTAAGTGCTTTGAGCATGGTGACCTGCGCAGTGGAGAGCCTGATCTGACGCAATGCTTCGACATATTCTCCTTCACTGGGAATGAAGTTGCCGGAGTTCGCCTCCAAACGACGTCGAGCGCTGCGTTTCCTGTCTCGCTCTTCGAGAATTTCTTTTAAGGCTTCAATGGCCAATGACGGTGTTTCGCCAACTGCATCAGCAATCAAACCTTGCGTTTTCGCTGGTGGCTTGGGGAATGCGCGCGCAACGCTGTTACCGCTCAGAATGCCAGCCTTAATCAAGTACTTTCCAAATTCTACTTCGATCACTTCTGATACGTCGGCGTTCCGCGTCTTGCGAACACTGCGGTCCTGAAATGCTCTTTGTTCCAGACCACGCACTGACATCTTTGAGTCAGAAAGGGTCACTTGAGGGGCATTTTTACGCATCAGAGAAACACCACTACAATTACCGCTGCAACAAACACTGCTAACGCCATAGATATCTTAATCCCGTGGGACCGGCGACGCGCCTTTTCGGCTTTGATCCTTTTGCCAAGATTTTCGTCAATCGAGTTATGGTTCACGGCTTGGTCCTTCCGGATTTGTCAGGCGATATTGATTTCCACGAACCTATTTTCGTGGAATATTTTCGGCGCACTTATCGTTCTGTCGTGTGAACGGCCGATTGCATTCCCAACCATCACCTCTTCGATTCAAATGAGCGTTTGAAGGAACAAGGATCGCATCGCACCTGTCCCGGTTTGCGCGAAAACCACGTTCGCATTTCCATCCAGAGTGGGAATCTGGTTCAAGATACGCATGCTGTGGAACAGCCACAGGCTCACAGCCGCTCTCCGCCGCGTTGTAACCTCTGAGGCAAACCCAACCATCCGAGCTTTTTTTATCGCTCAGACGACCGTTTTTTGGGACTTCTATTGCAACACAATCCTGGTTCTCCTTACGAAATCCCCAGTTGCAGTGTATTTCCTGTGCGCCAAACCTGGTTTCGACGTATCCATTTTGAGGTGCAATCAGTTCTTCGCATTTTTCTTCGACACGCTGGAACAGCCGATTGCACTCCCACTGATCTCCGGTTGATGCAAGATAGGCATTTTCAGGAACTCTTATTTCCTCACAGAGATCTCCGACATTCTGAAAACCGTGATTGCATTCCCAGCCAATGCCATAGGAGCTACCCGTCAAATATGCGTTTTCCGGTAAGTCTATTCTTTGGCACGATCCGTTCTTGTTTTCGAAACCTTGGTCACAAACCGATCCATCGGCATTGCCTGCGACTTGGGCAGGAAGCTGCGTCCCTGAGAACAACACCAAGAGTGTCGGGATCAAACAAAGAATGCAGCGCGCAAACAGGATGAATGACTGATTGAAACGGAGCCTGAGACCTGATCTATCGGGCATCATGCACGCAATTTATGAGCCATGTGTTGTTCATACGGCGCTTTCTTTCATGGGTCACGCGATGGCTGGCGCATGTCAGGTGACAGTTGCGAATGCATGTGAGGAACGAGCTCATAGCGAAGACCCCAGCGAAACCCGTTCCTATGCTGGGGCATATGCTACAGTTATTCTGAAGGCCATTGGATCATCGAAGCCGGCAGCATCGCGGCGACGAGTAAATTTCACCAATACACTTTTGTGGTTCTTAGCCAGCATAGAGTCAAGGAAGTTTCCCTCGTCGCAATGGGAGCACCGCTACGGCTAGTAGTATTTGAAACTGCCGGTGACCAAGGTTCCTGGTGAACTACCGAAAGAAATTGTCTGGTATTAGTTTTTCGTTGTGTCGATTTGGGGCCAGGCTATCAGCGGGTGGCAGTTTAAGTCGGCGTTTCAGTTGCCGGGCCTGAGTGCGGCGAAAGAGGAGTATGTGATCAAGGCTTCCTCGTAACTAGGAATGACTGGCCGGACGACATTGGCTGTCAGGCGGGGATGTTCGCGCCGCTTCTGCACAAGTACCCGCGGCGCGATCAAATGGCCGCTCGGTCCCGCACCCTGTAAATTGCGCCTGAGCCGAGAAAACTGTACTGCGAGCGTACGCAACAAGATTTTGACACTTCCGCTCAGGGCACGCTACGTCCCACTCCTGCGTAAAAGAACTAGAACCACTATGGATTGGCGACCGACAGCGCCGCTCGCCAAACTGTCTCAGATGTCTATGCGCTCTGCAATGCTTAGCGCGTCTTCCAATTCAACGCCCAGGTATCGCACGGTGCTATCGACCTTTGTGTGCCCAAGCAGAAGTTGGACCGCGCGGAGATTTCCTGTCTTGCGGTAGATCTCAGCTACTTTGGTTCGGCGAAGCGAATGCGTGCCATATCCGCTCGGTTCCAATCCGATTGCGGTCACCCAGTCTCGAACCAGCCTGCCATACTGGCGCGTCGAGATGTGTGGTCGATCATGGAATCGGCTTGGAAACATGAACCGGCTAGCAAACATTTCCGGTGATTTTACCCATACCAATACAGTTTCTCGCGTGTTTTCCGTCAGTTCGAATTGAACAGATCGCTTGGTTTTGCTCTGGATCACCGAAACACGCTCACGGACGCGATCGTCTTTGACAAGATCGGTCACAGCGAGTTTGACCAGATCGCAGCCGCGTAGCTTGCTATCAATCGCGACGTTGAACATTGTGAGATCACGCAGATTTCCAGAAAGTTCGAGCCGGGCACGGATCGCCCAGACCTGTTTTGGGAGTAGCGGTCGTTTCTGACCGATGATCCGCCCCTTGTTCCAAGCTCTGGGTTTTGGGGTGACTGCAGGTAGTTGGACTCTTGGCATATTTTGCACTCCGATCCACCCTCCGCACCCAAGCAACAGCACCGCGCTGACCACCGAATAGTACAAGCGGCGTGAATGCCTGCTGTCCGATTATGAATACTGGCATGGTTTAGTGTGTGCATTAGGCGGCTTGAGCCCATATCACTACACATAAGAACGGTTCGAGTCCAAACCGCGCGTACGCTTCGTCTTCAGCACCGATTACCGATCGGGTTCCACGTTAAAAGGCCCGGGTCAGCACCAATAAGATAAAATGAGATATGATCAGAAAAGCTGGAAAGACCGGCGTCAGGTTATCAGCGACGCCGAGCTAACCCAGGGCTTACTGATACGCCATTTCGCCACGCGCTCAACCCCTTGCAGCGTCGACAAATCCGCTCTCCGAACCCTTCGCTCCAGAATGGCGTTCTGCAACGAAGACACGGGCGTTCTTGCGGCACGTCATTGTGGGCGCGAGCCATGATCGTATCTGCGTCGTTGTCGAAGTCTTCCATCAGTTCTTAGCCTCGATTTCTGTTTTGGTTTATACAGCGACTGGAAAAGAAAGTTCCGAGCCCTAAGCCTTGAGATTGAAGGAGCTGCCTGGTTCAGACTGTCCGATGGAACGGCCTGTAATCCGAGGGGTTTTAATAGGACGAACTGGCATTCCTTCGTTCTCAGCAGCTTGGACAGCGAAAGCATACCGAGAACCGCTTGCGCATCCTCGTGGTATGGCTCGTTGATCTGATGATCCGTCGTCTGCCTCAGAAATGAGCGACTCCGAGTAGAGGTGCCGAAGTTGAGTCTCAGACATACCGTCAGCTTCCATGATCAGTTGCACCATCGGATCGGCCAAGAGTTGGTCGAGCAGGAATTGCGACAACTCCTTCGCAGACAATTTATCCCTTGCGCGGGCTCTCTCCAAATCAGTAAGAGAAACGGTCAACGTTCGCGCCAGACCGGGGTGAGATTTCCGTGGAAGCAGAAAGATTAGCACTGATGCTTTCCAGGCTTCTGGATCCAAATAATCTGGTGGTGCGGAAAGCTCAGTTTCTATGTCGTATTCGCCCGCCGGGAGTAATTCGTCAAAGCCAGGGAAAGTAAACGGCCTGGAAAAGACTGCGATTGTCTTGCTGATTAGTTGGTTCATTTGGGTAGTTCTCCTTTGCTGATACCGCTCGCTCGGAGATGTAAACAAGAACAAGCCACCCGCTCCCGGCAGGGTATTATCAGTTTTGAGGTTTAGGCTTTGATTTTTCGGGGACGGCGTCCTGCCCTTTCGACGTCACTTCTTTTTTTGACGCGTCCGCATCGTTTTCCTTCAGTGCGGCAGCCGCTCTGGTCGTAAGGTCTTTGAAAGACATCATTTTGATCCTTTGATTGTCCGCAACACTCACGAGCCCAGATAGGGTGTGAAAAGTGAATGCGGGTACCACCAATATAGGTATTGGTGGCCCAATTTACTACGTAAAGCCGTAGAATAAGACGGGTGGATGAAGCAGAACCGAGGCGGCGGCAACCCTGGCGCGCTACTTTCGCTTCGAATATGGGCGATCAGTGTTCGCTGCGGTGCAGTCAACCAATGCGCCATCACCATGGAAGACTTTTGCTACATCGGGTGCAGCCATGCCGCGCGAGAGCGCGCTATAGTTCAATTTCAGCTTCACCTCGCCACCAGGGCGAAGCAGACAATTGGTGTTTTCAACAACGATATGATCACTGGTGGCTCCGACGAACGTGACGCCAGCAGGGAAAATTAGACCCGCCGCATCGGTGTCCTGGAGTCCAATGGCAAGGATCGACCGAGTGTTCGAAGGACTGTCTAAAGTCACACACTGCATTGAAGGTATGGGATAATTCAATTGCAAGGGATTTGGATTTGATTTGGTCTTCGTTTCGATCACTTCCGCCCAAAGCGTAAAAACATCTGTGTAAAGCCCGTCGATCGCGTATCCCGAAACGGGATCGGTACCTAACAGGATGGCCTCACCCAGACGCAGGTTGTTGATCTTTCCGGTCGCCCCCTTGCCAAGCGACCATGGCAAACTGGCAGAACCGCCGCCTGACACTGTTTCCAGAGCGGGTCCACTTGCAAGTTCGGTATCGACGGCAAGCGACGAAAGCAATTCCATTGCTCCTGCAGAGGGTGCCACATGACCCAGACAGGCAAAATTTGCACCAATCCCCTTCAGAGAAATCCCTTCCATTCTAAGAATTTGAGACACAGTGCGCTCAAGGTGTTCAGGCAAGATGCCATCCCGCATATCCCCCATTTCCACCATCAGGATAATACTGTGAGTAATGTTCTTTCCCAGCGCACTCACGGCCAGGCTTGCGATAATGTCCATTTCTGTGTTGAAGCTGACATTGCAGTTATCAACAACTTGCGCGACCTGGCTCAGCATGGGCGTTCGGATCAAGGATATGGAGCACGAGATCCCAGCATCGCGCATACGTATGATATTGCTGATCCGCGCGTCCGCCAGCCCTGTCGCGCCACCTTCAAGCATAGCATTCGCAATCTCAGGATGACCGCAAACGGCTTTTGTCACACCTGTCACCGTAATTCCGCGGGGTCTAAGGTGGTCGACCAGGAACCGTGTGTTGTACCGAATTTTGTCCAGATCAACGTCAATACGCAGCTTGCTCATTCAATCGTCGTAGCACGTACGGGTTGCAAGCGCGGAAAGGCCGATAGAACCATATTCACCAAGTTTTTTGGAGGACGGTTCAATGCGTCAGTGACCGGGAGATACAATTTGCGGTTATAGTCTGTGATGGCCTTTGAAATCTCAATATCATTCATTCCTTCATGGTTGATCGTCATGCCAATTACCTCTGTGTTCGCAAAAGCCTCGATCAGTGTGATTTCATCGCAAGGGTCGGGCATAGTCATGTTGGGGAAATCACATCGACGTTTTCGTTTAGGCGCGTGTTGAAGAATAACTGCATGTGGCTGACTGCCTCGCAGAATAAAGGCTGATATACAAAAGGCCGGATGGCTGAGCGCGCCCTGGCCCTCGATCACTATGACATCGGGGCGCTCACCTTCAGATGCTGCAACAACAGCACGCTCAAGTTCGCCACAACAAAATTGCGGCGGCACCGAATCCATCGCAACGCCATACTTGGCGCCCTGCATCAAACCTGTCTGGCCGGTGCCGACCAAAACTGTTTTGATCCCATGCGCGTTAAGTGCGCCTGTCAGGATTGTCGCGGTTGTACGCTTTCCAATTGCACAATCGGTGCCGAACACCGCGATGCGGATCGCCTGGACGTCTCCAATACTGCCATCTAACAGGCGCAGGTCGGGATTGGGCCGCGGCTTGCGAATGTCGCGTATCGTGACATCGTGAATTTTGGCAATTCCGGCGAGCTCTTTGTCATCGCTAAGAAATTCATGCAGCCCACTGACGATGTTCATTCCGAGCGTTATCGCATCCACAACAACTTCGCGATCCTCAAGGGACATTCTGCCGCTGGCCGGCGCCATTCCGTAAATAAAAGTGTCGGGGATCGTAGCTTCATTAGCGACGGCGGCATCAAGATCATCGAAGATGGGAACCTGATTTGCGATATTATCAAGCACTTTGCCACTGTCACAACCGCCATACGTGCTGTCGATCACCGAAAGAACGCGATAGGCCTGTGAATGTCGAACGAGACCATTAGCCGTCTTGCCATCGATCTTTGCGAAGTTTCCTTCGCAATACACAATTGCAGTCGGTATGTCTGTCACAAGTGTCTTGCGGTGAAGCTCCGGAAAAACGGCTTGTTCAGGCGGCAGCTCTTGCGCATCGCTGGCAATGAACTGCTTGGCATCCGACGCAATGGGTACGGGTTTCATATCTGTTCCTTTTTGGAGTTTGAAACACGCCGTCCTAGGTAAGAACGGGCACAAAATGTGAAGTTTGGAAAAGTGGGCTCTCTGACTGAAACCTCATTCGTTCAGAACACACAGCCCTTCCGACCGATGAAAATTTCTGTGGCATTGCCACCCATTGCCGGATCGGTCGATATGGGCATTTGCGGGTAGATCGATTGCATCGCAGTGATCACCGGACGCCTCGTAGCCACGTTCGCATTTCCATCCAACTCCGTGGATCGCGTCATCGTAGAAAGCGTTTTCAGGCACGATGACTGCATCGCACCTTCCGTCTCGCTCAAAATATCCGCGCTCGCATGTCCAGGGACGCCCGTGGGTTGATGCGTTCAGGAAGGCATTATCCGGCACTGCTATTGCAACGCACGCTTCACCATCTGTCTCGTAGCCACGATTGCAAAGCCATACAGATCCGTAGGTACTGTTCGTCAGGTAGGCGTTGTCCGGCACCACGATTTTTTGGCAGCTATCGTCTACCCTTGTGTACCCACGCAGGCACCGCCACCTCTCACCTGATGGATCGAGATATCCGCCCTCAGGCACAATTACTTCAACGCATGAGGTGCCACCAACTTCAACAAAGCCATGTGTACATGCCCAGCCCGAACCATAGGTTCTGTTTGTCGGGTAGGCATTTTCTGGGACGGCAATGGCCACGCATTCTTCGCCTTCCAACCGATAGGACAAATCGCATTCCCAACCGTCGCCATACTTTTTGGGATGCGCGTTGTCCGGGATAGAGTTTGTTTCGGCCGATGCGGGACTTGATGAGATAAAGGAGCCCGTCAAGCAGCTGAAAACGCCAACAAACAGCGCCGTCATGAAGTGAGAGTAAAACCAGTACAGATTTTTTCGAACTGTCCTGGTGCAAACGGCGTTGTCCGAATGTTGAGTGATTGAGTTACGATCCATCCAGGTTCAGCCCCTCAATGCAGGCCTGTGCCAGATCTTTGTTGGGGGTTTGGGATCCCGGTACCGTTGCCCAGCCGGCTGCCATAACGGCATCCTTTCGCTTGAAAGAAGAAGCTTCTTTGATCGTCGTTATTTTTTCGGCGCGTTGGGCGTCAGTTCTAGCCATGTCGATGCAGATCGGAACCAACGCAGCGATTACATTGTCGCGGGACATGGCGTTGGCCATCTTGTCCGCGTTACTGCCGGTCATCCATCCACCCCAAGAAAATCCAACGACGCCGACGAAAACCCCTCCGATCAGGGCGCCGTAGATTCCGGGTTTAAGCCATTCGGGCGTGTTCATAATCTATTCCTCCTGCGGGGAAAGCGCCGCATCGCTGTCATTGTTAGATGTGGCCAAGGTCTGGTCGTGCTTAAGTGCCAGTTCGAGATCTTTTGGGTCGATGGGGCGCATTTCTGTGCGGCCTGGCTTGCTGCCTTTGCTCTGAACCGTCAGGTAGGTTCCGGTTCTTCGATATGCTTCGAAACTCAGGCCCTGTAATAGTTCTTCTTCAACAATTACTTCATACTCGCCTGCAGGAAGTTCATCCGGGTAGCCGCACAAAGAGAACGGATTTGAAAACGTCACCAAAGAACTGGACGATCTCGTGCTCACCTTAGCCCTCCAAATAGTTTGTTGGATCTTCCCCGCACAGTCTGCCGCTGAACACGCTCTTAAGCGCCGCGGAAGTACTGGCGTTGTAAATTAGAATAATGTGCAAATGGCAGACGTGCGCTGATCGATGTTAGTCGGCGGCCAATGACTTGAGATTCTATTGGAATCTCAAATGCATTTGGCATCTGAGGATCAGATACTGCCAGAAAATTGACTAACCTGAGTCAGTGCAACGATGTTTGGTTTCCGGCAACCTGATTTGTGTTGGCGGGATATTTGCTGGCGTGTTCTTAACGAGTAATTGAGAAGCGCAGGAAATCCAGTACCGCAATCGGACTGTATTTATCTTGCGCTTCTTTTTCAGTGAAATCCCAAATCTGCCGAAGAGAATGGCGTCTCTAACCAGGCAACCATCATCAAAACCCCGGCATCGCTCGAGGGGTGAACCTATTGCTTCAACAGTGGCCCGGCCTGATCCAGATAAGTGGGGTCAAAACCGGCCAACGTCACCAGTCCGTCATAATCATCAAATGCCACTTGCCCGGATTGAAAAGTAACCAACCCCTTCTCCCGCAGTTGCCGTAGGACACGATTAACATGCACGGCACTCAGTCCCAGCGCATCGGCAAGGTGGTATTGTGTCAGGGGGCAAGTGTATCCCGTCTTGTTTGCCATCCCGACCTGAGTCAGCCTCACACCAAGTTCCAAAAGAAAATGCGCCATGCGCTCACCCGCATCTCGCCGTCCTATGTTGACCAGGTGCTCAACCACCATCGCTTCATCTCGAGATACCGCCCAAAGAATTGCTGTCGCCAGCCGGGGCGTTTGCGCAAATGCTTCCAGGAGATCATCCACTACTACCTCGATAGCTTGGATTTCCATGATTGGTTCTATGCTGTGATCCGAGGTGTGCAGCAGGACGCTTCGCAAACCCAGAAAGTCACCGGGTATTTGGAAATCGACGATCTGACGCGACCCGTCAGTCTGGGTTTTGTAAGAACAAACCCAGCCCGAGGCCAGAATGTAGGCAGCCTGCTCTGATTGCCCTTGATGCACAAGGTCACGTCCGGCTTCAAAGGTTCTGCGGCGTTTGTGCAAGCGTGCCAATACCGCAAGTTCAACCTCAGTCAGAGCGACGAAGTTTGAAAGCTTTCGGGTGAGCGGACTGTTCTTGATAGCGGGCAAATGTTCTTCCTTCATCAATGAGCCGCCCGCGAAACTATCCGACGCAAAGACTGCTTTCGATCAGTTGAGTATACTGCAATCTATGCCAGAATGATGCAATTCATCGTGGCGCTTCCTTGCTTGGACGCCTGTTACAAAAGGACGTCTACCATGACCGACCGGCAAGACCACTCAGGAATGGCCGCACTCTCAATCTGTGAAGCGCTTTTGCTTGCAATTAAAGATCGTGAGCTCCTGCCCGAACATGAGATTGTGGGAGTTCTGCGTGACGCAGCCGCTGCCCACGAAGCAGCGGTCGGCAACAGTGATGAAAAGGTAATGCACCAAGCCGCCGCTGCTCTGATAAACCAGATCATTGCTTCCGGCTATCGGGTTCGGCAGTAGCGTTAAGTCCCGCATCGGAAAAACAAGATTATGCTCGTCAAAAAAAGCAAAATTGCAAACAGAAACACTTTTGGTGCCTCGTTCCTGATCAATTCAAACACGAAACGAGAATCAATGTTTCAATGCCTGCCATATCCTGCGTCCTGATTGTCCGACCGAGCTGCGGCGAGGGTACAGTTTCCGTTAACGCAAATACAACGCCTGCGAATGACCTGATTGGTGACACTCGCCGCGCCGCAACAATAAGTATGCCGCGACCGCGAGCAAATGCTGCTTCAGCGAAGGCTCCAGATCGAATGACGGCAAAGTCCCGCTGTTTATCTGTTCATGCGCGGTGCAGCGAAAGGCGGTTCATCCTAGATCTGCCGTTCGTGGATCATGCGGCGAAGGCGTCGGAAGAGCCCGAAGCGGGCCTGTCAGAATGCGTCAAGGCATCAACAAATGAATGTAGGTTGGACTATCCGAAGAGGATCTAAGAACAACATAAAGATTGCCGAATTCGCTTTGGTCGATCGTGACGTCTTCAAGCACGCCCATGTATTCCAGAATTTGTGGAATGGTTTCAGCATGGGTGACAATTAGAACTGTCTCTTTTTCATGGTCGAATTCCAATGAATCGACCAACCCTGCGACATCGCCTTTTGGCAAGGCATTGATTTCAAGGCCAAGGGCGTTGGCAATTATGCCGCCGTTTTCTTGAGTTCGCAGCGCATCCGACGTGATGATGGCATCAAGGCCAACATTCCTAAGCATCTCAGCCCAATCTGCTGCGCGCTGTCTGCCCTCCGGGGTGAGGACAGGGTCAGTTCCAGACAGCTCTTTTTCACCATGTCGGATCAGATAAACTGCTTCCTGAGCTGCGGCAGAAAAACCAGTCGCCAAATTCAGAATCAGAACGGCACAAAGAAAACGCACAAAATTGCACTCCCGACTTGTGAACAGGGTGCCATCTTTTCAGGAAGAAGCTGGCAAATCAAGTTG
This sequence comes from Ruegeria sp. O4, assembly GCF_056535125.1. Taxonomy (NCBI): domain Bacteria; kingdom Pseudomonadati; phylum Pseudomonadota; class Alphaproteobacteria; order Rhodobacterales; family Roseobacteraceae; genus Ruegeria; species Ruegeria sp. O4. The sequence goes on from NZ_JBQERO010000017.1 coordinate 32,712, forward strand.
GCGGCAGCTCTATCCCAACCTGCGGATGTTGATCCACCTTAGCAGCCACAAAACATGGCGGTACATTCAGCTGACCTTTGTGAGCCAAGTTTTCAATCGGCAGCCCGCCCATCGTCTCTCAGAACTTTGAACAAGGCCATAACATGTTCATCGCCGTAGCCGGCTTTGACTGCTTTCTCAAAAAGACCTCCAACGTGGCTTGGAAACCCAGCATCCATGCCAGCGTCAATGGCTTGCTGCTTCAACAGTTCCAAAGATGCCTGCCAAACGGACAACGTGGCCGTTCTTTGATCGTAAGTTCCATCTCGGATTGTTCCGACATGATGCTGAATGCGTGCACTATCAGGAAACATCGAAATGAACTTTTGCAGTTCAACCCCCTCTGCCATGAGCAGCCTCATCTGACTGGTCCAAGTTGATTGTTAGTGCATCATCGGCATGTGATCCATCGGGATGATGGTTTCAGGTGCCGGCGGGCGATAGCCCAGTGCACTGTGGGGGCGTTTTGTATTGTAGTGTCTCCTCCATTGTTCGATCAGGATTTGTGCTTCGCGCAGGCTGTAGAAGATTTCGCCGTTGAGTAGTTCGTCCCTGAACCGGCCATTGAAGCTTTCGCAGTATCCGTTCTCCCACGGGCTCCCAGGTTCAATGTAAGCCGTCTGGGCGCCAACTGCGGCGGTCCAGTCTCGGACAGCCTGGGCGACAAATTCTGGCCCATTGTCTGAACGTATGAAACAGGGTGCCCCCGAAGTATGAACAGATCCGTCAGGGCGTCGATCACGTCGACCGAGTTCAGCTTGCGCTTCACTCTAATCGCCAGGCACTCCCGGCTGTGCTCATCAAGGATGTTCAGCGTCCGGAAGGCTTTGCCATCGTCGGTTCGACAATGGACGAAATCATAGCTCCATACATGATTGCGATACTCCGGCCTCAGCCGAACACACGAGCCATCGTTCAGCCAAAGCCGTCCTTTCTTCGGTTGTTTCACTGGCACTTTCAGCCCCTCTCGTCGCCAAAGCCGTTCAATTCGCCCATCGCTGACAGACCATCCAGCCTCTCTCAGCAATGCAGCGATCCTGCGATAGCCATATCGGCCGTATTGACGGGTCAGCTCGATCATGTCGGCCACCAATCGGTCTTCGTCTGCGCGACCTTGTGGGACACGCCGTTGCGTGGACCGGTGTTGTCCAAGCACGCGGCAGGCGCGTCTCTCGGAAACGTTCAGTTGGTTGCGAACATGGTCAATACAAGCACGACGACGAGCGGGGCTCAGTAGTTTCCCTTCGCGGCTTCCGTCAGGATCAGCTTGTCCAACGTCAGATCGGATACCGCACGTCGCAGTCGCTCATTCTCTTTCTGAAGCCGTTTCAGTTCTTTCAACTGATCTACGCCCATTCCGCCGTACTTCTTGCGCCAGCGGTAATAGGTTTGTTCAACAACGCCGATCTGCCTGATCGCATCAAGACGGGACATGCCTTGCCCCATCAGAACTTCAACCTGCCGTAACTTCGAGACAATCTCTTCGGGCTTCGGTCGCTTGTTTGCCATTCGTGGTCCTCCGTTTCCTAAACATAGCGGTGGACCAGCTCAGTTGGGGAGGCTCAAGGGACCTTGTTGCAGTCGACTTACTTCACTGCGCGCACAGAAGGAAATCAGTGATTTTGACGCCTTCATTCAAGAATGGGCGTAGAAACGCCCGAGTACCTGTTGTGTTGATATACGTTTCGCCCAAGCGCCAGGAATTCTGCACTTAGCGTTCCTTCAAATGTGCCCCGTGCGAAGACCAACGGTGAATAATCGCAACCCGTGTGTTGAGGTCGCCAAATCAACTCTCGGACCGCATTCAGCTATGATATCTGTTCGATCACGACAGGAAACTGTGCCTCAGGTAGAACAGCACAGCATTTTAACCGCCGTTTTGGGGACGTTGCGGCCCCTCAAAGAGCCTACCGTGAAACCAGTTCGAATCCCATTTGTCCGAACCATTTTTCATTTCCACATGCCAGTCATTCATCAAGAGATTGCAACTTATCCATCTGCACTATTCGTTCGCAACTGCCTGAACATGGGCTGCGAAAGCAGGATTGAACATCAGTGCCTTGCACCTGTCGAAGCGACCCGTAGCATAGGCCCAGAAATCTTCGGCCGGGTTATCATCGGCATGTTGGATCAAGCCCCAGAGTGTCCACAGAAGATCGCACATCGCCTTGTAGATCACCATTCGCCCGAATTGAGCCGCTGTTGGTGCCGCGCCAAAATAGGACGTCAGCATCTCGATTTCCTGCTTCTCGGTCAGCCCGGCTTCGACTGATAAATCGCCGAGGTCCCAAAGAGCATCATTCATCCCGGAATATTCGAAATCCACGATCCACATACGGTCACCGTTGTCGAGAAAGTTCTCGCAAAGCGGATCGCAATGGCTGGGAACCAGCGCGCCCGGCTTGTCTTGCAGCAGCTGTTTGATCGGCGCCGCTTCGGCGACGATTTCAGTATAGCCTTCGGGCAGGGAAATATCCTTTGTTGCCAGGACTTTAAGATATTCATCGATCATCGAAAAAAGTTCGAACCGGAATTCGAAAGGGCGGGGTGACTCGTGTAGTTGCCGCAGGGCATGCCCGGCACGCGCAGCCGCTCCGGTGCGCGTTGCGAAAAGCTCGGGTGTCATGGTGACGATATCGTCGATGCAGTCACTGATCATCACACCGGTATCTGCATCCGCCCAAAGCACAGCGGGACCGATACCAGCTTCGGCTGCGACCTTGGCATTGTGAATCTCAACGCCACGATCGATATAATCCGCGGTGCCGTCTCCGGGGATGCGAACGATCATGGTGTGTCCGCAGGTTTCCACTCTGTAGACCAGGTTGGTCAACCCACCCAGCCGCTTGATTTCGCTGTTTTGTGCTGAGGTGTCTTCAAAGCCTTTCAGGTTGCGAAGTTCACTCAGGACACGGTCAGTGTTTCCGTCAGTCATTTTCTGCCTTCCCCCTCAGGCTTTTAGCCGTTCATTGGCCGGGTCGAACAGAGGCCCGTCCACCCGGCAGATTTGTTTGCGGTCACCGAACAGTTCGAGTTCGAATTCCGTCTGGTCCGTCATCGCCACCGGAAGATAGCCGTAGATGATCGTTTTCCCGACATGGTACCCATAACCACCGCTGCTGGCGCGCGAAACGGTTACGCCATTGTGCAGGATGGTTTCCCCCCCGGTCATCGGCAGTTTTTCTTCGGTCACGAAGGTACAGAGTATCTGTGCCGTGCCATTGGATTTCTGGTCCTCCAGCACATCGCGCCCTATGAAACTTTCCTTCGATTTCAGGTGGACGCGAGAGCCCAGGCCCGCTTCTACAGGTGTATAGTCCGGAGTGATGTCGGTGCTCCAATAAAGATACCCCTTCTCCAGGCGCAGCGAGTCAATGGCCCGGTAGCCGATATCGCGGATGCCATGGGCCTGCCCGACCTTCCAAAGCTGATCATAGACATGAAGTGCAAATTCGGTTGGGATGTGCAGTTCCCAGCCCAACTCGCCGGTATAGCCTATGCGCACCGCACGCACTCTTGCTGCTCCGACTGTAATGTCGCGCGCTGTTGCAAAGGGAAACGCAGCGTTTGAGATATCCTCTTCGGTTACCGCCTGCAGGACGTCGCGCGCTTTTGGTCCGCAGATGTTGATCACGGCCCGGGAAGAGGTAACCTCGATTAAATGTGCTGATCCGTCTTCCGGCAGATGACGTCGGATCCAGTCGGAATCGTGAACCCCGAATCCAGCGCCGGTCACGATATAGAAATGGTCGCGCCCCAGGCGGGTGATGGTGACATCCGCCTCGACGCCGCCTTTGTCGTTACAAAGTTGGGTATAGATTACGCTGCCATCCGGCTTGTCCATGTTTGAGACCGCCAGGTGTTGCAACACATCCAACGCGCCAGAGCCGATCAGCTCGAACTTGGAAAAGCTCGACTGGTCGATCAGAACGACACTTTCGCGGGCAGCGCGGTGTTCTTCGGCCGCGAAGACATGCCAACCGGGATTGAGGAAATCGAGTTGATCCACTGGGGCGACCCCAGCTGGGGCAAACCACAAAGGCCGTTCCCACCCGTTCTTCGATCCATAAACCGCCCCGTGTTCTTTCAATCGGTTATATAGTGGAGACAAGCGCAAATTACGTGCGGTCTCGGCCTCCTGGCCCGGATAGCGCATCTTGTAGTGATGTGCGTAATGTTCGACGGCTCGGGGATACATAAAGGCCTTGGTCGCATGATGTGGGCTGAACCGCCGCACGTCCAATGGCCAAAGATCCAGGCTTGGGCGCCCGTTCAGAATCCATTCGGCGATCATTTCCCCCGCGCCCCCGCCAGCCGCAATGCCGTAGAGGAACCCGGTCGAAAGCATCAGGTTCTTGATCTCAGGGGCCCAGCCCATGACAAAATCACCATCGGCGGAATAGGGGATCGGTCCATTGATGATTTGCCGGATTCCGACCTGGTTCACGACAGGGGTGGCGACACCGGCAAGTTCAGCCAGCGGCGCGAAACGGTCAAGATTGTCAGGCAGCAACTGGCGCACAAACTCTCCGGGAATACCCTGTTCTCCAAATGGCAATGTGTCGTCTTCGTAACCTCCGATGACCAGACGCCCGCCAGCATCGGGCTTGTAATAGACCAGACGCTCGGGGTCGCGCAGTGTGGGCAGGCCCTTGACCAATTCCGGCTCTGGCAACGGTTCTGTTACGACATATTGGTGCTCGACAGCGCAGGCTGGCACCACGACGCCCAGTTTTGCCGCCAGTTCACGGCTCCACATGCCCGAGGCCAGCACAACGGTTTCCGCCTCATAGTCGTCGTTGGTTGTCATCACTTTGGTTATGCGACCATTGCGGATTTCGAAATCCTCAACCTTCACCCCCTGCCTGATCTGTGCGCCGTGGTTACGCGCACCGGCTGCAATCGCCAGACACAGGCCAGCGGGGTCGACATGACCGTCCGAGGGAATAAAGGCGGCCCCCTCTAACCCGTCGGCATCGATATAGGGAAACAGGGCCGTCGCTTCGGCTGGTGAGATGATTTCCATCTCCAGGTCAAAACTGCGTGCCATCGTTGCCAAGCGTTTTGCCTCCAGCAACCGTTCCTTGGTTGCCGCCAGCCGCAAGCTGCCGACTTTCTTCCAGTCGAATTCCATACCAGTCTCGTCGGCCAGCCGGTCATAGAGCGCGACCGAACGTTTCAGCATCCGGGTTGTATTGCGGGAAGATCGCAATTGCCCAACCAGCCCGGCAGCGTGCCATGTTGCCCCCTCTGTCAGAGATGCCTTTTCCAGAAGGACGACATCCATCTCACCTGCCTGGGCCAGATGATAAGCGATTGAGCATCCGATGATGCCGCCGCCAATAATAAGGTGTTTTGCAGAATGGGTTGTCATGGCCTCGCCCCTGTCGACAAATTGGGTGCCAGATCACCGTATCGGCCAATATAAATCAACAAAAATTAAACAATAGTGTTGAAATCTGTTGATTTAAGGGGGTAACTACAATTTATCCTGTTAAAGTCCAACATCCGAGTGACTGAATGTCAAAATACGAAAAGGACATCCTGAGCGCGGTTAACATGCATGGCCGAATCTCGGTCATGGACCTGGCGCAGAGGCTTAACGTTTCCGATCAGACAATTCGTCGAATTGTAAAGCCGTTGGTGGATGCGGGGCAAATCGACAAGGTTCACGGCGCGTTGATCAGCACCCAAAAGGTTCTGGATCCCCCTTTCATCGCGCGTATGACAACCAACCGCGCAGCGAAAGTCGCCATTGCCAAGTCAATATTGAACCTTGTGCCAGATAACGCGTCCATTGCTATCGATACGGGATCTACGTCGGGTTTTGTGGCCCAAGCCCTCAAGGCGCGCAGAGATCTTACCGTGGTGACGAATTCAGCGTTCATCGCAACAACTTTGGCCATGGGGAACGGCAACCGGGTCTTTATGGCGGGCACACAGCTTCGAAATCATGACGGGGCAGCGTTCGACCGCGCGGCCTTTGACGTTATTGCAAATATGTCGGTGGAGTACTCAATCCTGTCGGCGTCACGTGTGGATCCGAAACAGGGTTTTTTGGTGTTCGAACAATGCGAAGTCGATATTGCGGTCGCAATGAAGGCGATCAGCGAACGATGTTTCATGGCAGTGGACTCGACCAAGTTCCAGGCATCCGAACCCAAACCGGCCTTGCGTCTTCCGGCTCTTTCGGCAAGTGACTTCCTGATAACCGAGCGGAAGCCTGCGCCAAAATTTGAAGGCGTCATAGGTCGGGCAAAGACAGTAATCGCCGCAGATCAGTTTCAAGCTTTTGATGAGTGATTGGCCTTTGGGAACGGACGTTTTTTCCTATTATTTACCACAAAGCTGTGTGGAGTGGCGGGATTGCGTCGCTTGCATAACGCGTGGGCCGCATCAATATTGTCGGCGACATCTGACATACTCCGGCACTCCAAAATGGCAGCTGTCCTGATATCCGCGTCAACGAAATTCCGATATGTTCCGTCCAACGTAGGCTGACTTCCTTGGCCGTGAAATAGGCCAGCGACAGATCGTCAGGGCGATCCTCGGCCATCACCTTGATCAGGAACGCCGCCTGTTCTCGGTTCTTCGGCGACTTTAGGTTGCCCGCACCGTCACTGATCCTTCGCTACTGAAGTGGCCCGTCGTTGGGATTGGGAAAACGGAGGAAACACGATGGGAAACAAGTGACACAACCTGCGACGCCAAGTCAGTGTCGCGCCTGAATAACGTCGGGCTCAGAGGCCAGTGCAGTCACTCCACCATGCCTATCCGTTCGATCTGTTGCACTAACGTACCACAGCTGATCAGAGCCTGCCCCGTTGCCAGGATCATCTGGGGCAGGATCATCCATTCCAGCGTCCAGGCAACGCCGGAACGTTCCTGCTCGTGCACCAGCGCCTGATGCATGCCCGAAAGTTGGGTTGCGTTGAAACGAGCAAGTGCGACCAGCAGTTCCGCGCGGACCGGGTTGCGCTTGTGAGGCATCGCCGAAGATCCGCCGCCACCTGCCAGCGAAACCTCGTCCACCCCCTGCTGGGCCATGAGCGACACGTCCTGACCGATCTTTCCCAGCGATCCGGTTATCAATGAAAGCCATGAGGCAAACTCTGCAAGATTGTCCCGGCGGGTATGCCAGTTTGCATCGCAGCTGGCCAGGCCAAGCCCACGGGCCACATGATCTGCGATTACCTGTCCGGACCCGTGCATCCCGGCGCGGTCGCCAACGGCGCCGCCAAGTTGCAGCACAAGCAATCTGGGTTGCAATTCGGTCAGGCGTTTCTGGTGATCGGCCAATGGCAACCGCCAGTTTCGCAGGCGCGTGGCAACAGAAATCTGCAATGCCGCCTGCATTCGGGTTCGCCCCATCATCACGTGTTCGCCATATGCCTGTTCCAACGCCACAAGCGCATCCATCAGGTCAGAAAGACGGGCCGAAAACACCTCCAGAATGTCCTTGATTGACAAAACCAGAGCGGTGTCGACAACATCCTGCGACGTCATCCCCTTATGCAGCGCGACGTGGCAATGTTCAGGCAATGCCGCTTTGAGCGACCGCACCAGCGCGGGCACCACAACGCCATCCAATGCCGTCCCGTCGCGCAGCGCCTGCATGTCGGGACGGTGTTGTCGGATAAGTTTTGCCGCGGTTTCCGCCACCTCTGGTGGTACGGTGCCGACCGCCGCCAAAGCCTCTGAATATGCGGCCTCGACGGCCAGCATGTGTCTCAGCTGAGCCTCTGCACCCAGCAACTCTGAGGTCTGTGGGTCCTCAAACAGCCCGCTGAGCCAGGGATGAGTGGAAAGCTGTTCCATCTTATGTGTGGCCTTTGAAATGAAGCGAGCGGATATCAATCGTCATGGCATCATTCCTCCCTGCGCTCAAAGAGCCAAAATCTCGCGGGCCTGTTGCCAGGTGGCGACCGGACGTTCGTGCTTTGCGCATAGCTCGGTCACGCGATTGACCAGCGCAGCGTTCGAAGGCGCTAGTGTATTCCGATCCAGCCGGACATTGTCTTCCAAACCTGTCCGCGTGTGTCCGCCCGCAGCAATGGCCCAATCATTTACCACAATCTGGTTTGGACCGATCCCGGCGGCACACCATTCGGCATCCGGTACGCGATCCTGCATGGACTTCACGTAAAAGTCGAATACGGCCCTGTCGACCGGCATCGCGTTTTTGACACCCATGACAAACTGAACATACAGCTTGCCATAAAGCTTGCCTTCCTTGTGCAATCTGATCGCTTGCAGGATGTGGGACAGGTCAAACGCCTCGATCTCGGGTGTGACTTCGTATTTTCGCATCTCGGCTGACAGCCAGTCCACCAGATCGGGTGGATTTTCATAAACCCGGGTGGGAAAGTTGTTCGATCCAACCGACAGCGACGCCATGTCAGGTGACAGGGGCAGCATTCCGCCCCTTGCCTGACCGGCGCCTGACCGCCCACCGGTAGAGAACTGGATAATCATTCCGGGGCAGTGTTTTTGCAAACCCTCTTTGAGGAGGGCGAATTTCTCGGGGTCGCTGCTGGGCGTCTGATCATCGTTGCGAACATGGGCGTGGACGATGCTGGCCCCGGCCTCGAACGCCTCTTGCGTGCTTTCGACCTGTTCCGCAACCGAGATCGGCACCGCGGGGTTGTTCTTTTTGGTGGGCAGGGAACCGGTGATAGCCACGCAGATAATGCAGGGTTTGGTCATGGTGACTTCCTGAAATGAGTGCCGCCTTGGCAAGGCAGCACCAAGTAATCAGATATCAAAAAAGACGGTCTCATCTTCGCCTTGTATCTTGATATCGAAGCGATAGACAACTTGACCGTCCCGATTGGTGCGTTTGGCCAGCAGCGTTGCGCGGCGGCGTTCCCATTCGATGAGATTAAGGACCGGGTCCTTGCTATTGGCCTCTTCCTCGTCCTCGAAATAGATACGCGTATTCAGGCCGACATTGATGCCCCGGGCAACAACCCAAAGGTTGATATGAGGGGCCTGCTGGCCCACGTTTCGCCCCGGTGTCGGACCGGGTTTGACAGTGTCGAACGCCCATTCGCCGGTTTCAAAGTTGGTAATGACGCGTCCCCAGCCGCGAAAGCCGTCTTCGACATCGCCACCGCCCTCAGGATGGGCATAGACGCCCTTGGCATTTGCTTGCCAAGCTTCAAGCAGAACATCCTTGATGGGAGATCCTGCCCCGTCCACGACCAGTCCTTCGACCCTGATACGCTCACCCTCGGCATTTGGTCCGGCTATGTCCCAGCCCAATTCCTGCCTGTAGATTTCAAATCCGGCAGCCCCGGGTGCCAGACCGATATGGACGTAAGGCCCGGCTGTTTGCGAGGGGGTTTCCTTCAGATAATTCAGCTGTTGCATCTTCAGTTCCCCTCCAAACGGTTTTCAAACAGGGTCGAGCGCCGACCGCGCAAGACCACGTCAAATTTATAGGCGATGGTATCCAGAGGGATCGTTGAATTCATATCGAGCCGCGAAATCAGGCGGCTGATCGCATCGGCATCAGGAATAGTTTTCACGATCGGGCACCTGTCGATCAACGGGTCACCTTCGAAATAGCATTGTGTGATCAGGCGCTGTGCAAAACCTGTTCCGAATATCGACATGTGGATATGGGCGGGACGCCAGCTGTTCACCCAATTGCGCCAGGGGTAGGCACCGGGTTTCACGGTGCGAAAGAAATAATAACCGTTTTCATCTGTCAGGGTGCGGCCGCAACCACCGAAATTGGGATCGATCGGTGCCAGATAGGTATCTTTCTTGTGTCGATAGCGCCCACCCGCATTCGCCTGCCAGATTTCCACCAGCGTGTTTGGCACCGGACGTCCGTTTTCATCCAGCACCCTGCCGTGCAGAATGATGCGCTCGCCAATCGGGCTTTCGCCGGGTTGCGCATAGTTCGAGATCAGGTCGTTATCCAGAGGGTCAACATCGTTGTGGCCAAAAACCGGGCCGGTGACCTCACTGATCGAATTTTGCAGCGAGATCAGTGAATATTGCGGTGAACGGGTCACGCTGGTCTTGTAGTCGGGTGTCAGCGCAGGTGGGTGCCACTCGCGGTCACGCTGGTAGAATTCACCTTGTTTCAACATTGTCGGATCACACTTCCTTTTTGTCTGACTGGGGTTCCTACGCGTTTCCCATTCAGTCCTGTTCCATTTCATCATAGGTCTGTTTTGCCAGTTTGAGGGCCTGATTGGCGCGTGGCACGCCCGCGTAAATTGCGACGTGCTGAAACGCTTCAAGTACATCCTGCTTGCTGGCGCCGGTACGGGCTGTGGCGCGGATGTGCATCGGGATTTCTTCGAAATTGCCCAACGCAGCCAGCAAAGCCAGCGTCAGCATGGATCTCTCACGGTCGCTGATCCCGTCCGAGGCCCAGACGGTGCCCCACGCGCCTTCGGTGATAAGCGTCTGAAATGGACCGTCCAAATCAGACTTGGCGTCTTCGGCGCGATCCACATGGGCATCGCCCAGAATTCTGCGCCGCACTCGCATACCGGACTCGTATTTGTCACTCATTGCGGTTCTCCATCAGGAAGGCGGACAAGTGTTCAGCATAGGTAGCGGGGGCTTCCACACATGGCAGGTGCCCGGTGTTGGGTATTTCGGCATAGCGCGCCCCGGGGATCATAGCACAGGTCTGCCGGACCAGTTCGGACGGGCAGGCGCGGTCATCTGATCCGGCAATGGCCAGAACCGGCAATCGCAGCACCCGGGTCATGGGTTCAAGATCCGCATCTGCAATCGCGTTGCAGCATCCCAAGTACCCAGAAACAGGTGTACGTACCAGCATGTTGCGCCAAAGCAGCACGTTATCGGTTGCCCTGAAACCCGCCGCAAACCAACGGTCCAGAATTGCGTCTGCCACAGGCTCGATGCCGGACGACCGGATCGCGCCCATCCGGTCACGCCACATATGCGCCGTCCCCATTTTCGTGGCGGTGTTGGACAGAACAAGGGCGCGGATCTGGTCCGGTCTGCGCGAAGCCAGCGCCTGACCGATCATCCCGCCAATCGACAGGCCGACAAACACCGTGTCGCGAACCCCGATATGGTCAAGCAAAGCCTCGGCGTCATCCGCCAGCTCAGCCATGCTGTAAAGCGCCTGAGGGCATTCCGACAGGCCGTGACCACGCAGATCGAACCGGATCAGGCGCAGCCCCTTGGGCAGTAAGGGCAAAACTTTGTCCCAAAGGCGCAGGTCAGTTCCCAGCGAGTTGGCAAATACCACAGGCATGCCATCTGGATCGCCATCTTCACGCCAATGCAGGTGAATGTTATCCAGCGCCGCAATCTGCATCAGTAGGGCAGCCCGACATAGTTTTGTGCAAACACCGATTGCGCCTCTTTGTTTTCGCGCAGGAAATCAATGTCAGCCTTCTGCATTTTCAGGTCAAAGCCGTTCTGTTCCGGAAAACGGTGCAACAGATTGGTCGTGGACCAACTGAACCGCTCGGCCTTCCAAATCCGGGCCAGCGCTTTTTCGGAATAGCGGTCGATGCCTTCGCTGTCGTGGTCTTCATAGAATTGCAGCAGTGCGTTGTGCAGATAGTGGATGTCGCTTGCCGCTGTGTTAAGCCCCTTGGCCCCGGTGGGGGGCACGATATGCGCGGCATCCCCACACAGGAACAAACGGCCCCAGCGCATTGGTTCGGTCACGAAAGACCGCAGCGCCGCAATTGATTTTTCGACCGATGGCCCGGTATTCAGTGTCTCAGCATATTGCGCGGGGATCCTGCGTTTCAGTTCCTGCCAGAAGGCTTGATCAGTCCAGTCATCGGCACTGTCAGACAGCGAGCATTGAATGTAGTACCGGCTGAGGTTCTCATTGCGCATGGAACAAAGCGCAAAACCGCGTTCCGATCCGGCATATATTAGTTCGTTATGGACCGGGGGTGTTTCGGACAAAACGCCCAGCCAGCCAAACGGATAGACCTTTTCATATTCCCGGCGCACGGTCAGCGGGATGGTTTGACGCGACACCCCATGAAACCCGTCGCACCCGGCGACAAAATCGCAATCAATCCGGTGTCCGGTCCCATCCGCTTGATACGTCACATAGGGTGCATCACTGTCAGCCCCGTGAATCTGAACATCATCGGCGTTGAAAACGATCTTACCGCCCATTGCCTCGCGCGCATCATACAGATCACGGGTTACTTCCGTTTGTCCGTAAACAACCACATGACTGCCTGTCAGCTTCTTAAAGTTGATGCCGAATTCGATATCACCATACGAGATCACCGTGCCGTCATGGACAAAACATTCCTTGTCCATCCGCTCTGCTACACCGGCCTCGCGCATCAGTTCCACAAAACCGGTTTCCAGAATGCCGGCGCGAATGCGGCCCAGAACATATTCCCTGGTTTTGCGCTCTAATACGATGGTGTCTATGCCCTTGCGGTGCAACAACTGGCTGAGCAAAAGACCTGAGGGTCCACCGCCGATGATCGCGACCTGAACGCGCATGTTGGCTCTCCTGATTTCGCGTATCTAATAATTGAACGCCATATCTCGATATGTAAAATGAGTTCTGCTTGGACTTAGTTGCCGGAATTGGAAAGTAATGATAGATCGCCGCATCAAAGTTAGGCATATTCAATGTTTTATTGAGATATGTCGCGAGAAAAGCCTGAAAGTTGCGGCAGAGAAGCTGTTTCTCACGCAACCGGCGATATCCAAGACACTTAAGGAGCTTGAGGATATTCTGGGCACTGTGCTGTTGTCCCGTAACCGGTCCGGTGTTTCTCTGACGCGGCAGGGCGAAGTGTTTCTGCATTTTGCCGAAATGTCACTGGCCGCTTTGCAGCAAGGTTTTTCTGGTGTGGAACAGATCGAGGCGCGGGGCAGGGCCAGCCTTCGGGTCGGGGTGCTGCCTTCGGTTGCGGCCCGTTTGATGCCAGCCGTTGCTACCGAGTTTTCCGAACTTGCGGGCAATGCCCGACTGAGCGTTTTCGACGGTCCACATGGCCATTTGATGGAGCGTCTTCGACTGGGCGACCTAGAGCTTGTTATCGGGCGTTTGGGTCGCCCTGAAACCATGCAGGGCATTTCCTTTACCCAGCTTTACGAGGAGAAGGTCGTCTTTGTCGTGCGCGCGGATCACCCGCTGCTGAAAGCCCCCGATCTCAGGCGGATTACCGAGTGGCAAGTGCTTTACCCGCCTGAAGGATCGGCAATTCGGCCCTTGGTGGATCGCCTCATGATCGCGCACGGGATTGGTGAAATCGAAGATCGTCTGGAAACTGTCTCGGGTGCTTTCGGGCGGGTGTATACCCGGCAGACCGATGCGATCTGGATCATCTCGGCGGGGGTGGTCGCCAATGAAATCAGCGATGGCCACCTTGTGGCGCTGCCGTTTGATACGTCAATCACACGCGGGCCCGTTGGGCTGATGCGTCGGCCTGACCAGGTCCTGTCACCTCAGGCGCAGGTTTTCGGGTTGGCTTTGGACAATGCAATTGCGAGGTTGGGCTTGTCGCCTGATGGTGCGACCTCTGATAACTAAGGCTGGTCCATTCCGCCGGGTGGCGCTAGGACAGGAGCACAAGATGGATGACAAGGAACGCAGAATCCGTGAGGCGATTATCGAGAAATGCCTTTTTCTGAATTCCAGTGGTCTTAGCCAGGGCACATCCGGCAATATCTCGGCCCGATACGAGAACCGGATGCTGATCACACCTTCGGCGACGCCATATGACAAGCTGACCCCGGAGATGATCGTCTCAATGCCATTTGATGGAGAGTTTGGGACCTGGTATGGCCCGCTCAAACCTTCGACCGAATGGCGGTTTCACTTCGACATCCTCAAGACCCGCCCCGATATGGGCGCGGTGGTCCATGCACATCCGATCTATTGCACGGCGCTGGCGATTGCACACAAAGAAATCCCGGCAGCGCATTACATGGTCGCGGCCTTCGGCGGTCCCAATGTTCGCTGCGCACCCTATGCGCGCTTTGGAACGCCCGAGCTGTCGGAGCTGGCGATCGAAGCGCTGCAAGATCGAACCGCCTGTCTGCTTGGAAATCATGGGTCCATTGCCATGGGAGAGGACCTGGACAAGGCCATATGGCGCGCAGTCGAGCTGGAAACCATTGCCCGTCAATATTACCTTTCCCTGACCCTCGGTCCGGTGATCCTGACCGATGAACAGATTTCCGAAACGCTATCCGGTTTCGCTTCTTACGGCGTTCAGGACGACTACAAGGACGTCGCAGCAGGCACTGCGCACGAGCAAAATGCGTCTGAACAGAAGTGAGCGCCAGGATGGCCGCGCTGGGGGTCGGTATATTGGGCTCAAGTCCAGAACTTCGCGACGTGATCAGGAGGTTTTCGCCTGTCGGCGTTGGTGTCACGCATCTGGCCATTCGCGCGGATACGGCTGCCTATTGATTTATTGTCGCGCGTAAAGAAAATGTAAGGTCAAAGCAAAAGAGTTCCGCAAGCGGGTAGGTATGGTAAAAATAAGAAATATGGAGGAGTTCGCGGCCCTGAGCGGGATTTCTCGGCCAACGGTTTCCAAATATTTCCACGACCCGGAAAGCGTTCGTTCCTCTACGCGGGCGCGTATCGAAGAAGCATTGGAAAAGTTCGATTACCGTCCAAATATCTATGCGGTGAACCAGAACCGAAAGCTGACCAAGAATATCGGTATCGTTGTTCCCTATCTTGCCGATCCATTTTTTGCCGAGATGGCCAGATACCTCGAGCAGAGCTGTATTGCGGCCGGGTATCGTCCATCTCTTTTCAGCTCGCATGGTGAGCAGGAACTCGAGAACGAAATACTCGACAGCCTGCGGTCGCTCAAGCCGGCCGGAGTACTGTTTGCTCCTTTGGGGCGCGGGTCGGACCGAGCTCACATCGAGAAATTTTGCGCCGAGGTGCCAACAGTTCTGTTTGACAGCAACCTCGAAGGTTTGGGTGCAGCCTTTATAGGGTCGGACAATTTCAGTTTTGTTTCCCAAACCGTGGAATACATGACCCGGACGGGTGAACCTCCGTCTTTCTTTGAAATGCGCACGCCAGCAAACCCAAACGCCAACAAGCGACGCAAGGCATATATTGAGGTTATGGAACGTCTGGGGTTCGAGCCCCATGTCATAAAAATCGATGGTGAAGGCTGGGCGTTTGAAGAGATCGGGCATCAGGGTGCTTTGAGAGTGTTGGAGAAAGGTGCTCTCAGGACGAATTCAGTTTTGTGCAGCAATGACCGTCTTGCGATCGGATTTCTGGCAGCCTGTTATGAGCAGGGGATTCGGGTTGGGCGAAAGGAAGATTGCTCACTCCGTGTCGCATCAAATGACGACCACCCCTTTGCAAAATTTACCTGCCCATCGCTGACAACAGCTGCGCATGATTATGACAACGTGGCTGGGCGCAGTGTGGATACCTTGTTTGAACTCATTGAAAGCGGAGGAAAATTTGACGATCGGACGGAAACTCTGTTTCCGGCACGGCTTGTCTTGAGAGAATCCGCGTGAACTAAAACTTAACGCGCGTAAAGTTATTATTGACGCCGCGACAATTTATAAACTAGGGTCTCTGTACAGCATCCAAGCTCAGGGAGGACAGGGATGTATTTGAAGAACGCACTTCGTGCGGCGACTGCGTTGACTTTCGTCGCTACGGCAGCAGCCCAAGCGGAAACCATCACGATCGCGACCGTCAACAATGGCGACATGATCCGGATGCAGGGCTACACAGACGATTTCTCTAAAGCGACCGGCATCGATGTCGAGTGGGTGACGCTTGAAGAAAACGTACTGCGTCAGCGCGTGACCACCGACATCACGACCAAGGGCGGTCAGTTCGATATCATGACTATCGGCATGTACGAAACTCCGATCTGGGGCGCGAACGGCTGGCTGGTACCGCTGGACGGTTTGTCCGATGAATATGATGTTGGTGATCTGCTGCCTGCGATGGCAGGCGGGTTGAGCCATGATGGCACGCTTTACGCTGCGCCGTTTTATGGCGAAAGCTCGATGATCATGTACCGCACCGACCTGATGGAAAAGGCCGGTCTGGAAATGCCCGAAGCACCTACATGGCAATTCATCCGTGAAGCTGCGGCTGCCATGACCGATCGTGACAACGACATCAACGGCATCTGCCTGCGTGGCAAGGCAGGTTGGGGTGAAGGTGGTGCGTTCATTACGGCCATGTCCAACTCGTTTGGTGCACGTTGGTTTGACGAAGACTGGAAGCCGCAATTCGACCAGCCCGAATGGGCTGAAACGCTGAATTTCTACGTTGGAATGATGTCGGAATCCGGACCGGCCGGATATGCCACCAACGGCTTCAATGAAAACCTGTCGCTGTTCCAGCAGGGCAAGTGCGGCATGTGGATCGATGCGACAGTTGCAGCCTCTTTCGTGACCAACCCCAACGACTCGACAGTGGCGGATCACGTTGGCTTTGCTCTTGCGCCAGACACCGGTTTGGGCAAGCGGTCCAACTGGCTCTGGGCCTGGGCGCTGGCCATTCCAGCGGGCACACAAAAACAGGATGCAGCCAAACAATTCATCGAGTGGGCCACGTCCAAGGACTATATTGAACTGGTTGCCGCAGCCGAAGGTTGGGCGAACGTGCCGCCGGGTGCGCGCAAATCGCTGTACGAAAACCCTAACTATCAGGAAGTTCCATTCGCTCAGATGACGTTGAACTCGATCCTGTCTGCCGATCCAAGCAACCCGACAGTGAAGCCGGTGCCTTATGTTGGCGTTCAGTTTGCGGCAATTCCGGAATTTGCAGGTATCGCCACGCAAGTCAGCCAGGAGTTCTCGGCCGTCTATGCCGGACAGCAAACGGTGGATGAGGCGCTTGCCAAAGCGCAGGCCTTCACAGCAGAAGAGATGGAAGCCGCAGGGTACTGAGGCAACCTTCCCAGCGGGGGGCAGACCTTCTGTCCCCTGCTCCCACTTCCACAATTCGTGTTTTTCTCGCAGGCTGCCTTACGCCTGAACAGAGAGGTCTTGCACAATGGCAACTCAACATTCCAGATCAGTTGCACGCCTGATGATGGCACCCGCAGTGGTGCTGCTGCTTGGCTGGATGCTCGTGCCGCTGACGATGACCCTGTATTTTTCCTTCAAGAAATACCTTCCCTTGCGGGGCGGAGATCTCGGATGGGTGGGTTTCGACAACTATATCCGGTTTGTTTCGTCCAGTTCGTTTTGGCCTGCGGTACAGGCAACGCTTGTCATTGTTATCGGCGTGTTAGCGATTACGGTCCTACTGGGCATCCTGCTCGCCATGCTTCTGGATCAACCGATGTGGGGCCAGGGGGTGGTGCGCATCCTCGTTATTGCACCATTCTTTGTTATGCCGACTGTGTCAGCTCTGGTCTGGAAAAACATGTTTATGGACCCGGTCAACGGGTTGCTGGCCCATCTGTGGCGCTTTTTCGGGGCTGAACCGGTCTCGTGGTTGTCCGAAGCTTCAATGACTTCGATTATCATGATCGTGTCGTGGCAATGGTTGCCATTTGCGACACTGATCCTTTTGACCGCAATCCAGTCGCTGGATAGTGAGCAACTGGAAGCCGCTGAAATGGATGGCGCACCGCCGCTCAAGCGGTTCTACCACATCATTCTGCCGCACCTGAGCCGTGCAATCACAATCGTAATCCTGATCCAGACAATCTTTCTGCTTTCGATCTTTGCCGAGATTTTCGTCACCACCGGTGGCGCGTTCGGCACCCGTACACTCACCTACCTGATCTTCCAGCGCGTTTTGGAAAGCCAGAATGTCGGTCTCGGATCAGCCGGAGGTGTCTATGCGATCATTCTCGCCAATATCGTTGCGGTCTTCCTGATGCGCATCGTCGGCAAGAACCTGGACGCGTGAAGAGGTAAAACCATGGCCCGCACCGTTACAATCCAACGCAAGTCGCTGAACACTGCCCTGGCCTGGGCCGTCGGTCTGCTGATCTTTTTCCCGATCCTCTGGACCATCCTGACCAGCTTCAAAACCGAAGCACAGGCCATCGCAAGCCCGCCACTGTTCCTGAACTTCGACTGGACGCTCGAGAACTATGCTGTCGTGCAGGAACGCTCGAACTACATGCGTTTCCTTTGGAACTCAGTCATCATCGCAGGCGGGTCAACCCTGTTGGGTGTGATCATTGCCGTACCGGCAGCATGGGCAATGGCGTTTGTTCCTTCAAAACGTACAAAGGACATTCTGCTTTGGATGCTCTCTACCAAGATGTTGCCCGCAGTCGGTGTCCTTTACCCGATCTACCTGCTGTTCATCCGTCTGGGGCTGCTTGATACACGAGGTGGACTGGTTGTCGTGTTGATGCTGATCAACTTGCCGATCATCGTCTGGATGCTCTACACCTACTTTCGCGAAATTCCCGGTGAAATCCTTGAAGCCGCGCGGATGGACGGGGCAACGCTGAAAGAGGAAATCCTGCACATCCTGACACCCATGGCTGTACCGGGCATCGCTTCGACTGTTTTGCTGAACTTCATTCTTGCCTGGAACGAGGCATTCTGGACCCTCAACCTGACAGCCGTTGACGCGGCCCCGCTGACCGCATTTATCGCCAGCTATTCCAGCCCCGAGGGCCTGTTCTTTGCCAAGCTCAGCGCGGCTTCGACAATGGCCATTGCACCGATCCTGATCCTTGGCTGGTTTAGCCAGAAACAACTTGTCCGCGGCCTGACTTTTGGCGCTGTGAAATAAGGAAAACTTCTCATGGGACGTATTCAACTCAAGTCCGTGACCAAAAGCTTTGGCGACGTGCAGGTTATCCCGCCATTGGATCTGACCATCGAAGACGGAGAGTTCACGGTGTTCGTCGGGCCATCGGGTTGCGGAAAGTCCACTTTGCTGCGCCTGATTGCAGGGTTGGAGGACATCACCTCTGGCTCCATCGACATTGATGGGGCCGATGCAACAAACGTACCACCTGCAAAACGCGGTCTGGCGATGGTTTTCCAGTCTTATGCCTTATATCCGCACATGTCCGTTCGCAAGAACATCGCCTTTCCCTTGCGCATGGCGAAACTGGATCAGGCCGAAATCGACAAACGTGTGGAAGGGGCCGCGCAGGTTCTGAACCTGACCGACTATCTGGATCGCCGCCCCGGCCAACTGTCTGGTGGCCAGCGCCAGCGTGTGGCCATCGGGCGTGCCATTGTCCGCGAACCCGCAGCGTTTCTGTTCGATGAACCGCTGTCCAACCTGGACGCCGCGCTGCGCGTTGGCATGCGTTTGGAGATCAGCGAGTTGCACGAGCGGTTGGCGACAACCATGATCTATGTGACCCATGATCAGGTCGAAGCGATGACGATGGCCGACAAGATCGTCGTGCTTCAGGCTGGTGTGATCGAGCAGGTCGGAAGCCCGCTGGACCTATATCGAACGCCGCGAAACCTTTTTGTCGCCGGGTTCATCGGTTCGCCCAAGATGAACTTTATCGAAGGCGAAGAGGCTGCAAAACAAGGCGCACATACAATCGGTATTCGCCCCGAACATATTGCTGTGTCCGAGAGTGCAGGAACCTGGAGCGGTGTCGTGGGCGTGTCCGAGCATCTTGGATCAGATACGTTTTTCCACATACATGAAACCGGTCTGGCGGAAACAATCACGGTGCGCGCGGACGGAGAGGTTGGATTTCGGCATGGCGACCGTATCTACCTGACGCCACGTGCCGACGTGCTTCATCGTTTTGACGCCCAAGGGCTGCGGATCGAATGAAGCGACTGGACGGAAAAACCGCGCTCATCACCGGGGCTGCGCGCGGAATCGGGCTGGCCTTTGCAAAAGCTTACGTCGCCGAAGGTGCGCGTGTGGCCATTGCCGACATTGATATCACGCGGGCGCAAGCCGCAGCCTCGGAAATAGGTGGCGCAGCAATGGCGGTCGAAATGAATGTCGCTGATCAGGACAGCATCGACAATGCTGTTGCGCGCACAGTGGATCAGTTCGGCCAGATTGACATTCTGATCAACAATGCCGCCGTCTTTTCAGCAGCGCCAATCACCGAAATCGACCGCGCCGATTACCAGCGCGTCTTCGATATCAATGTCTCGGGCACCCTGTTTACACTGCAGGCCGTCGCGCGACACATGATCGACGCCAATGTCAAAGGCCGGATCATCAATCTGGCCTCACAGGCTGGTCGGCGTGGCGAATCTCTGGTCGCCGTTTACTGCGCCAGCAAGGCCGCCGTAATCTCTTTGACGCAGTCAGCGGGGCTCAATCTGATCGCTCACGGGATAAATGTGAATGCGATCGCACCTGGTGTTGTGGATGGAGAACATTGGGATGGCGTCGATGCCTTCTTTGCGAAGTATGAAAATAAACAACCGGGACAGAAGAAGCGCGAAGTTGCATCAGCGGCACCGTTCGGCCGTATGGGACGTGCCGAGGATTTGACCGGGATGGCTGTGTTTCTGGCGTCTGATGAAGCGGAATACATCGTGGCCCAGACTTACAATGTCGATGGCGGAAACTGGATGAGCTGATGACCCCTTTGGCGGACATAACACCGGTAGAGCTGCGCCTTAACCACCTTGGGGCGCTTCCGGCAGATATCAAGAAACCCGGATACCGGCGAGAAGATTTGGCACCTGGGATTGTTCATATCGGACTTGGGAATTTTCACCGTGCGCATCAGGCGTGGTACATTCACAGGCTGATGCAAAAAGGGTTGGCCCTCGACTGGGCGATCATCGGGGCCGGTGTTCGGGCCTATGACGCGGACATGCGCGAAAAGCTGATTGGGCAGGACTGTCTGACAACTTTGATCGAGCTTGACCCGTCCGGTGTTTCGGCCGAAATCATCGGCCCGTTGATCGACTATCTGCCCATTGAACCCCGAAATGCACCTCTGATCAGGAAGATGTCCGATCCCGCCATTCGGATCGTGTCCCTTACCGTTACTGAAGGCGGCTATTTTCTGGATGCCAAGTCGGGTGTTTTCGACGTGGACCACGGTGATATTCGACACGACGTGCAAAACCCGCAACAGCCTCGCACGGTCTTTGGTGCCATAGTGGCAGCACTTGGCAATCGCCGTGCCGCCGGGCATCTGCCCTTTACGGCATTAAGCTGTGACAACCTTCAGGGAAACGGAACCATCCTGCGCAATTGCGTTGTTGAACTGGCACGCCTTACGGACCCTGATCTTGCGGATTGGATCGATCAGAACGGGGCGTTCCCGAATTCGATGGTGGATTGCATTGTTCCCGCAACCACTGATCATGTCCGAACCCAGACCCGCGCCCTGGGAATTGAAGACTGCGTTCCGGTGTCACACGAGAATTTCCGCCAATGGGTGATTGAAGACGATTTCTGTGCCGGGCGGCCGATGTTGGAGAATGTCGGCGTTACGATCACCAAAGACGTACACGCATATGAAACCCTGAAACTACGTATTCTGAACGGCGGGCACCAGATTCTGGCGAATGTGGGTGAGGTTCTGAACATCCCCACAATCGCGGACTGCATGAACGACCGGGAAATTTCGGCATTCTTCCTGAAAGTACAGACCGAAGAAATTCTTCCTCATGCCATTGCAGTTCCCGGGATGACACCGGAACAGTATCTGGATCTGGTCAATCGCAGGTTTTCGAACACGGCTATTCACGACACCACGCGGCGCGTGGCCTTTGATGGGTCTGCACGACACCCCGGATTCTTGCTCCCGTCGCTTCGCGATGCACTGGCCTCGGGTACATCTGTTACTGGGTTGGCGCTGGTTGAAGCTTTCTGGTGCCGGATGTGCGCCGGTCTGCGTGAGGATGGATCAGAGATTGCGCCCAATGATCCCATCTGGAGCGATTTGCAGAGTGCGGCCCTTGCCGCCAGGGAACAGCCCGAAAAGTGGCTTGAGGCAGCAAACCTGTACGGAAGTACTGGTCGTGAAGCCCAGTTCGCAGAAGCCTTCATACGCTGGTTGCCACGGATTTGGCAGCACGGATGCCGGACGACGATCAAAAGCTATCTGAATGCGCTTTCCTGACGGATGTGATCTCGGTTCAGGTGGTTTCCATTATAGAACTGGTCGCAGGCTTTGAATTTCCGGTTGTCCGATCGAAAACTGCCATAGGCGTCAATCTTTGGATTTCCGCACGATATATACGCCTGCGAGGCAGAGAGCGAAACCAAAGGCGATGCGCCAGGTGACCGGCTCGCCCAGGATCATCCAGGCCAGTGCTATTGCCAAAGGTGTGACAAGGTAAAGCAATGTGGACACGCGGGTCGCGTCGCCGCGCTGAACAAGTGCGACATAGAGGCTGATCGAGATCAGGGAATTGGCGATGACCAGATACGCAAGGGAAAGGATCAGGTTTGGATGCCAGGTGACTTCCATTGTTTCGGTCGCCATTGCGATGGGAAGCAGCACGGCAAATCCGATCACATATTGAACAGCACCACCCAACACTGGGTCGCTGCGCCGCCCGTGACGTTTTTCCAGCAAAGTGGCGGCGGTCAGGCCGACCAATGCACTAACCGCAAGCAGCCCGGCGGAAAGAGGCACTGCGCTGGTCTTGTCAAAGACGCTGATTGCAACCCCCGCAAAACCCAGCGCCAGGCCGACCCACATCACGGGCCGTCCACGCGCTTCTCCGACCAACGGAGAGAAGGCGGCGACAAGTGCGGGTTGCAAGGCCATCACGATGGCAGTGGTGCCGGCACCCAACCCCTGTTTCATCGCCTGGTAGGCCAGACCGAAGTAAACACACTGAATAAGAAACCCACTTGCCGCCATCGCGGCCCAGTGCGCCGGATCACGCGGCAGGGCAGGGCGGAACACCGCCAGCAGCGGCAGAAGACACAGAACAGCCAGACCATAACGGATCGCAAGCATGGTCATCGGTTCCACATAGGGCAGCCCCAGCTTGGCAAAGCTGTAGCCACCCGCCCAGAACAGCACGAACAGAACCGGTGCACCCAACCAGAATATCGATACCGCGCGGGCCGAGGTCATCATCTATTCCAGCTTCGAAGATAATCGCCCAAGCATATCAAGGCATTGGGCCATCTGGTCGACCGAGACGTATTCATCAGGTTTATGCGCCTGATCGATTGATCCGGGGCCGCAGACAACGACGCTCATCCCCAACTGCTGGAATATCCCGGCCTCGGTGCCGAAAGGTACAACGTCGGCGCCATTTGCCCCTGTCAGTTCCATCACAAGGTCACGCGCCTCGTTCTCGTCCATTGGCTCCAGCCCGTCGACCTCACCGATTACTTCGGTCTTGATACCGGCACCGGGATGAACAGTCTGCATTGCCGGGATCAGGGTTTGCGCGCAAAACCGGTGCAGTTCGTCTTTGACGTAATCCGCATCCGCCTTTTGCACTGGTCGCATCTCCCAATCGACCCGCGCCTTACCGGGGATCACATTATGGGCCACCCCGCCCACCAACGTACCGGTATTGATTGTTGTCCATGGCGGGTCGAACGGGCTGTTTGCCGGTGCTCGCCCTTGCAAATCAGCCTTCAGCGCCAGCAGTTTCGACACGTATTGCACCGCGTATTCGACTGCGTTAACGCCGCGCTCGGGGGCCGAGCCATGGCCTTCGAACCCGGTAAAATGCGCTGTATATTCATAGCAACCCTTATGGCCTTCGATGATGCGCATCGAGGTGGGCTCGCCGATGATGACCACAGCGGGTTTGATCGCTTTCTCCCGCAGGGTCTTGGCCAAAGCCTGCGCGCCAAAACAGCCGATTTCTTCATCATAGGTAAAGGCAAAATGCACCGGGCGCTGAAGGTCCAGCTTTGCGTAATACGGGGCCATGACGACTGCCGCCGCGATAAACCCTTTCATATCGCAGGTTCCGCGCCCAAACCACTTGCCGTCCCGCTCCTCCATCACGAACGGGTCCGAGGACCAGTCCTGATCGGCGACAGGCACTACATCGGAATGGCCTGACAGAACGATACCACCGTCGCGCTTTGGGCCCAATGTGGCAAAAAGATTGGCTTTGGTGCCGGTTTCATCATGCCATATTTCAACCTCTGCACCGCAATCGCTCAACCGGTCCGCGAGGTGTTTGATCATGTCCAGGTTGCTGTCTGACGAAACCGTGGGGAAGCTGATCAGTTCGCCCAGCAGGGTCTTGGCGTCTTCGAGGGTGCTCAAGGCTTAGTCTTTCACAAAGAGCTTTCGCTCGATATTGCACAGGGCTTCGGCGGGGCCGTTTTCAGTGATAAGAATGGTTTCCGTGGTCTCAAGCCCCCAGCTGTCCATCCATAGCGCAGGCATGAAATGGAAAACCATGCCCGGTTGCAGAATGGTCTCGTCTTCGGCGCGGATCGACGCTGTCCGTTCGCCCCAATCTGGCGGATAGCTCAGGCCGATAGGGTATCCCATGCGCCCCTCCCGTTCGAGTCCGTGACGGGCAAGAACCTTAAGAAAAGCGGTTGCAATGTCGCTTGTCCGATTGCCAGCCCGTGCAGCCTCTAAACCCGCCGCTATCCCTTCGATCTGCGCGCGTTCCGCGTCCCGCATTTCTGGCGGCGGAGTGCCAAGAAATACCGTGCGGCAAAGCGGAGCGTGGTACCGCCGATAGCAGCCTGATAGTTCGAAAAATGTTGCCTCACCTTCTTTCATCGGCGCGCCATTCCATGTCAGGTGCGCGGCAGTGGCATCCAGCCCTGAGGGTGTCAAAGGGACAATGGCCGGGTAATCCCCCCAATCATCCTCAACCCCGGTAATCCCGGCGTGAAAGATATCTGCGACAAGGTTGTTCTTGCGCACGCCCACTGCGGCGCGATCAATGGCCGTTTGGATAACTTTTTCTGAAATCCGGGCCGCCTTGCGAATAAAAACAACCTCTTCTTCCGACTTGATCAGGCGCTGCCAGTTAACCAGTGCCGTCGCATCCACCAGCGTTGCTTCGGGCAATTCCTTGCCCAAAACCTCGTGTGCCTTTGCGGAATAGTAATAGTTCTCCATCTCAACGCCGATACGGGCCGCGTCCAGCCCAAGCGCGCGAATGTGGCCAGCCAGATCCTGCATGGGATGGCGTATGGTTGATTGAACGTAGTGGTCTGCATAGCCGCGAATGTTGTCCTTGGACATCCAGCATGTGCGCAACCCACCCAATGCATCCATCTGGCGTCCCCACCAAATCGGCTCTCCTTCCATGCCGAGCAATACGCCCTGATGCACGTAAAAGGACCAACCATCATAGCCAGTCAGCCAAGCCTGGTTCGAAGGGTCGGTAACAAACAGTAGCTCTAGCCCCGCTTTTTCCATAGCGCTTCGGGTCTTGGCGATCCTGCGGTCATATTCCGCTTGGCTGAAGGGGGCGTGTTCAATCGGCATGGCATCCTCGGAGGCTGGATATGACATGTACTTGAGCGCAATCTTTCCAATTTGTACACAAATGAACTTGTAAGCGATACCTGAACCGAAACCCCTATTAGAAGTTAATGGGTTATCTAACGAGGAGATCATGGTACGGGTACAGGGTATTCGCCCTCAGCATCGAAGGACGCAGTAGAATAGAGCGCTGGAAGCATGCGAAGTCCCTGTTCGGCGGTTAGTGCGTTTCCGAAACCGCGCCAAAAGTCATGAGCCACCGAGGGTCATGAGAAATTTCTTCAGACCTCATCTGATCGCGGTTTTCGCGGGCCAATCGACTATTTGTGCGGTTTTATGCTGCGCCTGAGCGAGGATCGGCATTTCTCCGCTGGATATGATTGCAAGACGGCAACGGTGGAACCTGATCTCGCGCGCGGCATGGTGCAGGGGGTCGGTGTCTTGGGGCACAGTGAAGGCTCGCTGCCAAACCCCAGATGTCCAAGGACTCAATCAATGCTACACACTGCGCCCACCTGTCGAGAGGCGGCCCCTTGTTTCGATGCATGTCGATCCAGCGCGCTCGACACCAACGGCATTCTCAATTCAACGGGTGCCGCGTCTCCTGTGGTGAACGAGGCAGAGTGCCAGAACTTGCGCAACTCCATCGGTCAAGGGAAAGCGCGCAATCTTTGGGGAATGGTTGCGTGGGGTTTGTTGGTGATTGTCCAAATCGCTGCGTACGCCGCCATGTTTTACGGTGTGTTGGTTATGCAAATCTCGCTGCTTCCCTACGTATTTCTGGTCGCACTGACCGTGTTACTTTGGCTGGGTTACGATTGCATTCGCGATATGCGCAAGGATACGTCATCAGCTACCGGTCAGAGATAGATATCCATTCTTACCTGAATGACTTCGGGTCAACGATAGTCGATATCTGCGGCCATACTGCCGGACCTTGGGGAATGTAAGTGTCGCCCTTCGCGATTTTCCTGGGGCAGGGCGCTTTCAATTTCAAGACACACCCTGGCAACGGGCATCTTTCACGAAAGTCAGTGACAGAGCCGGTTGACAACAGGTTTTGTATTTTGGATACATTTGTCAGGGATATCGCAACGACCTGTATTGTCACTGAACGCTCTGACGACAAAGAGCCCTGCGATTGTCTTGCAAAGTCCATTTCTGGGAGAAAATCATGAAACTCAATCTTCTAGCCGCAACCACGGCAATCGCCCTGTCGGGTGCCGTGGCACAGGCGAATACCCTTGTGTATTGTTCCGAAGGTTCGCCCGAGGGGTTTGACCCTGCATTATTTACCGCAGGAACAACCTTTGATGCCTCATCGCATCCTATTTATAATCGGTTGCTGGAATTCGAAACCGGTACGACCAATGTGATCCCCGGCTTGGCTGAAAGTGTCGAGGCCAGTGATGATGGCCTGGAATACACGTTCAAGCTGCGCCAGGGTGTCAAATTCCATTCGAATGACGAATTCACCCCGACCCGCGACTTCAATGCCGATGACGTAATCTTCTCGTTCATGCGCCAAAAGGACGAGAACCACCCCTATAACCAAGTGTCTGGCGGCACGTGGGAATACTTCCAGGGTATGGGGATGCCGGATCTGGTCTCTTCTATCGAAAAGATTGATGACTACACGGTGAAATTCACCCTGTCCAAGCCAGAGGCGCCCTTTGTTGCGAATATGGCGATGGACTTTGCATCGATCATGTCAGCCGAATATGGCGATGCTATGATGGCTGCCGGAACGCCTGAAAAACTGAATACTGCACCCATCGGGACCGGGCCTTTCTCGTTCGTGGCCTACCAGAAAGACGCGGTGATCCGCTATGCGGCCAATGGCGATTATTGGAAAGAACCGGCGCAGGTCAAAAACCTGATCTTTGCCATTACGCCGGACGCGTCTGTTCGTTACCAGAAGCTGAAAGCTGGCGAATGCCATGTGATGCCTTACCCGAACCCGGCTGACATTCAGGCGATGAAGGATGATGCAGACATCAACATGATGGAGCAGGAAGGGCTGAACGTCGGGTATCTGGCTTACAACACCACGATGGCGCCGTTCGACAACCCCAAGGTTCGCAAAGCGTTGAACATGGCGATCGACAAGCAGGCGATCATCGACGTGGTTTTCCAGGGCTCGGGCCAGGCTGCCAAGAACCCGATCCCGCCAACCATGTGGGGCTATAACGACGCTATTGTGGACGATGCCTATGATCCCGAAGCGGCCAAGGCCATGCTTGATGCCGAAGGTGTCTCGGACTTGTCGATGAAGATCTGGGCGATGCCTGTTCAGCGCCCCTATAACCCCAATGCCCGCCGCATGGCCGAGCTGATCCAGGCTGATTTTGCCAAGGTTGGTGTGGGCGTCGAAATCGTCTCATACGAGTGGGGCGAATACCTGTCACGCTCGAAAGAACTGAACCGCGACGGTGCTGTTCTGCTGGGTTGGACCGGTGATAACGGCGATCCGGACAACTTCCTGGCCGTTCTGCTGGGCTGTGACGGGGTCGAAGCATCGAACCGTGCACAATGGTGCCACCAGCCGTTCGAGGATCTGATCCTGAAAGCCAAGCAAAGCACCGATCAGGCAGAGCGGACCAAGCTGTATGAACAAGCGCAGGTCGTGTTCAAAGAGCAGGCCCCATGGGCAACCATTGCTCACTCGGTTGTATTCATGCCGATGAGCAACAAGGTGCAAGGCTACAAAGTGCACCCGCTGGGCGGCCACATCTTCTATGGTGTGAGCGTCGAGTAAGCCACCACTCACTCACCGGAGCTGCCTGTTTGGCAGCTCCGGCTTTTTTATTGAGGAGGTCGGCCTGAATGCCGGATCTGTCCGAATATCGTCAACTGGCACGGGACCTGTCAGTCGACGCAGTAGCTCTTGTGCCTGGCCCGAACTTCACCCGCGCTTTGGGAAAAGCTTTCATGAGCCACGAGCGGCCCTTCGTGGTGATTGTCCCGGCTGAGGGACAGGCCGCAGCGATTGTGCCCAATCTGGAACTGGCGTCATGGGATCTTGTAGGGTTCGAGGGCGCTGTTTTCGATTGGCGCGATCAGAGCGGTTATGATGATGCGTTTACTGCTTTGGCCGCACATATGCCGATCCGCTCTCTTGCGGTGGAAGGTCAGGTGATGCGGGTTTTTGTCTCTGCGGCTTTCACACGTGCTATGCCGGACTTGCGGATCGTTGACGGTGAACGCGAAATCTCGGGCCTGCGCATTATCAAAACCGATGAAGACATTGCTGCGATGCAGGCGGCCATCGATATCTCGGAACGTGCTCTGGGTCGTGTGATTGCAGATGTGCGTGTCGGCCAGACCGAAAAACAGATCGAGCAAGCCCTGATACAGGCGCTGTTTGCAGAAGGGGCCGAGTCACTGGCGTTTTCACCCATCGTAGCGGCTGGCGACAATTCGGCACGGCCGCATGGGAAAGCGCGCAATGACTACCAGATCAGGGCAGGCGACGCGTTACTGTTCGATTTCGGTGCCCGCAAAGATGGTTTCGCCGCCGACATTACGCGAACCTTCTTTGTTCAGGACGTGTCGGACGAGGGCAGGGAAGTCTACGACACCGTTCTGCGCGCCAACAAAGCCGGGTTCGAAGCCTGCCGCCCTGGTGTAGCGGCCCATGACATAGACGATGCGGTCATAAGCGTGCTCGAGGCCTCGCCATTTGCGGATCGTATTCGCACCAAAACGGGTCACGGGTTGGGTCGGGATGTGCATGAGGCACCTTATATCATGCGTGGGAATCATCAGAAAATCCTGCCGGGTATGGTCTGGACGAATGAACCAGGTCTGTATGCGCTCGAAAGTTTTGGCGTTCGCATCGAAGATGATGTGCTTGTCACTGAGGATGGCTGCCGGTCGCTGACCCATTTCCCCAAAGAGCTTACAATCATAGGTCGCTGATGTTTGGTTACTTACTCACCCGCATTGGCCTGTTCGTCCCGACCTTTCTGGGCGTGACGTTGATTTCATTCATGTTTATCCGGGTGCTACCGGGTGATCCGATCATCGTTATGGCCGGCGAGCGCGGCATGACTGAAGAACGCTACCAGGAAATGGTAGAAAAGCTGGGTTTCGACAAACCGGTGTTGCAGCAATACTGGGAATACCTTGCCGGAGTTTTGCAGGGCGATCTCGGCGAAAGCTTTGTCACCAAAAAACCGGTCTGGGAGGAGTTCTTTTCGCTGTTCCCCGCGACAATGGAACTTTCGCTCTGCGCCATGATCTTCGCCATCGCATTGGGTCTGCCTGCCGGCGTGATTGCGGCGGTGAACCGGGGGAAGTTTTTTGACAGGGCACTGATGTCTTCGGCATTGGTCGGATATTCGATGCCCATCTTCTGGTGGGCGCTGCTGCTGATCATCGTGTTTTCGGGCAATCTTGGCTGGACACCGGTGTCCGGCCGGATCGACCTGCTTTATTACTTCCCAAGTGTCACTGGCTTTATGCTGATCGACAGTCTTTTGTCCGGACAGGAAGGCGCATTCGGGTCGGCCGTTCGTCATCTGATCCTTCCGACGATTGTGCTGGGTACTATTCCGCTGGCCGTGATCGCGCGTCAGACCCGGTCGGCGATGCTGGAGGTTCTGGGCGAGGATTACATCCGCACCGCGCGTGCCAAAGGGTTGTCGCCGACCCGGGTAAACGGGCTGCATGCGCTACGTAACGCGCTGATACCGGTTGTCACGGTGATCGGGTTGTCGGTTGGTACGTTGCTGGCGGGGGCAATTCTTACTGAAACCATCTTCAGCTGGCCGGGCATCGGCAAGTGGATGGTCGACAGTATTTTCCGCAGGGATTACCCGGTGGTGCAAGGGGGTTTGCTGATGATCGCGGTGATCGTGATGCTGGTGAACCTGCTGGTCGATGTTTTGTACGGCATCATCAACCCCAAAATCCGGAGACGATGATGACCGAGCTTTCGTCGAACCAGCCAATGGCCGAAAATCGTCCCAGCGCACTGCGAGAGTTCTGGTACTATTTCAGCGAAAACCGCGGTGCCGTGATCGGGTTGTGGGTTTTTGCCGCCTTTGTGTTCTGTGCGGCCTTTGCCCCTTTGTTGGCCCCCTATGATCCGACCGAACAGTTCCGGGACCATATCCTGCAACCCCCTGCCTGGCAGGAAGGCGGAAGCTGGGCCTTCCCGTTGGGCACCGATCCTTTGGGCAGGGATATGCTGTCGCGGCTGATCATGGGTTCACGCTATTCCTTCTTTGTGGGGATCGTTGTGGTCTGTGTTGCCGTAACGGGCGGCGTAATGGTCGGCCTTCTGTCGGGTTTTGCGCCCAAATGGGTTGATACGTTGATTATGCGGGTGATGGACATCGTCCTGGCTTTCCCGTCTTTGCTGCTTGCCCTTGTTCTGGTCGCCATTCTGGGCCCATCACTGACCAACGCGATGATCGCCATCGCCATCGTGTTTCAACCGCATTACGTGCGCCTGACCCGCGCGTCGGTTCTGGCGGAACGGCAGAAAGACTATGTAACCTCGGCCCGTGTGGCCGGTGCGGGCAAGTCGCGGCTGATGTTCATCACGGTATTGCCCAATTGCCTGGCTCCGATCATCGTTCAGGCAGCCCTGTCTTTTTCCACTGCCATTCTGGACGCGGCGGCCCTTGGGTTTCTGGGCATGGGCGCGCAGCCCCCCACGCCGGAATGGGGCACCATGCTGGCTGAAGCGCGCGAGTTCATCCTGCGCGCATGGTGGGTTGTCACCTTCCCCGGTCTCGCAATTCTGGTCACCGTGCTTGCCATCAACCTGATGGGCGACGGGTTGCGCGATGCGCTGGACCCGAAACTGAAGCGGAGCTGATCGCATGAGCCTTTTGCAGATCCGTAACCTGACTGTCGAGTTCGCCACATCTTCGGGCAGTTTCCGCGCCGTGGACGGTGTCGATCTGTCGGTCGACAAAGGCGAATTGCTGGCCATCGTTGGCGAAAGCGGTTCGGGCAAGTCCGTGTCGATGCTGGCACTGATGGGCTTGCTGCCCTGGACCGCCACGATCACCGCCGATGAGATGAGCTTTGAGGGCCGTGACCTGTCCGGTATCTCGGCCCGTGAACGGCGCAAGATCATAGGCAAAGACATGGCGATGATCTTTCAGGAGCCGATGTCTTCGCTGAACCCCTGTTTTACTGTCGGGTTCCAGATCAAAGAGGCATTGCGCATCCACCTTGGCCTGAACCGAAAAGAGCGTCACGAGCGTGCGGTCGAATTGTTCGATCAGGTTGGCATTCCCGCGCCTGAAAGCCGCCTGAATACTTTTCCGCATCAGATGTCAGGGGGTATGAACCAACGGGTTGTGATCGCGATGGCCATTGCCTGCAAGCCCAAGCTGCTGATCGCGGATGAACCGACCACGGCCCTGGACGTGACCATTCAGGCGCAGATTCTGGATCTGTTGATCCGGTTGCGCGATGAGCATGACATGGGCCTTGTTCTGATCACCCATGACATGGGCGTCGTTGCGGAAACCGCCGAGCGGGTTCAGGTGCAATATGCCGGGCAAAAGGTTGAAGAACAGCCTGTCAGAGATTTGTTCCGAACCCCGCGTCATCCCTATACCACGGCTCTGTTAAGTGCTTTGCCGGAACGGGCGACGTCCAAGATTCTGCCGACGATTCCAGGTGTTGTTCCGGGGCAATTCGACAGGCCAAAAGGTTGCCTATTCAGTCCACGGTGCCGCTTTGCCGATGCGACCTGCGCCCAGACCCCGCCGACCCCTCATGCCGAGGCATTTGGCAAGGCGCGCTGTCACCATGTTGAAAAGATTGCCGCCGGAGAGCTGGTATGACCACACCTATCGTTCAGGCCAACGCCCTGACCCGGTTTTACACGGTCAAAGGCGGGTTGCTGTCCAAACCCGCAACCGTAAAAGCACTGTCGGGGGTGGATTTCGACCTGCAACCGGGAAAAACACTGGCCATTGTCGGAGAGTCAGGCTGTGGCAAGTCTACGCTGGCCAGACTGATCACAATGATCGAAGAACCAACCTCGGGCAGCCTGACGATCAACGGGGTCGACATTACCCCTTCGCAATGGAGCAAGATGCGAGAGACGGTGCAGATCGTCTTTCAAGACCCATATAGCTCGTTGAATCCGCGTCAGCGCATCGGCCAGATCCTGCAAGAACCGCTGATCATCAACCGGCCACAGATGACGGCCGCCGACCGTGAAACGCAGGCACGCAAGATGATCGAGATGGTAGGCCTGCGCCCCGAACATTATGACCGCTATCCGCATATGTTCTCGGGTGGGCAGCGCCAGCGGATCGCTATTGCAAGGGCGCTTATGCTGGATCCCAAGGTGCTGGTTCTGGATGAACCTGTTTCGGCGCTGGATGTTTCGATTCAATCGCAGATCCTGAACTTGCTGGTCGATCTTCAGGAACGGCTGAACTTGGCCTACCTGTTCATTTCACATGACTTGTCGGTTGTCCGGCATTTCGCCGACGACGTGATTGTCATGTATCTGGGGCGCGCGGTCGAAAAAGGTCCGAAAGAGCAGCTGTTCGCTGCTCCCCGACATCCGTACTCCAAGGCGTTGCTCTCCACGACGCCCCGTGCCGACCCGGATGCCCGGAAAGAGCGGATCAAGCTGGAAGGCGAGTTGCCGTCACCCATGAACATCCCGAAAGGGTGCGCTTTTGCGCAACGATGCTGGCTCGCGACTGAACAGTGCAGGCAAACATTGCCTGAACTGGATGATGAAATTCATCAGGTCGCGTGTCTGCATCCTCTTTTCTGAAGAACCAGATGGCAGACGAAAACGCCCGGGCCATAGGACCGGGCGTCAGGAAGTCCGCACGTCCTTGAAGGCGTCAGAGCCCCCATTTCTCGCGGTTTGCTTCAAAGAAGCCTTCAGCTTTTTTCACTTCGATCCAGTTGTTCACATAGTTGATCCAGATCTGATCGCCTTGTGGCAGGATCATCGCAATCGGCGAAGGTGATCGGGGGCCGGCGTTTTTCACGCGGATAACAGGAAACTTCTCCTCTAGGGTCGAGCCCTCGATGTTCGACGTTATGAATACATCAGCACGACCGGCGATTACTTCCTGATACCCGCGGGCCGGGGCCTCAACCACCTTGATCTCGGCGTTCGGGAACCATTCACGGACCCGTTTTTCGAATGTGGTGCCCAAAGTCGTCGCGACTTTCACACCGGTCTGGTTGATCGAGTCATACCCGTCGAATTTGTCAGCCTTGTCCTTGGTGGTGTAGGGAAAAAGTTCGACCGAAATATAGCTGTCCGAAAAACCCGCAACTTTCATGCGCGGTGGCGAAATCGATGCCGACCCGGTCAGGTGGTACTTGCCCGCGACCACACCATTCACCAGTGTTTTCCAGTCGGTGGGGACAAATTCGACCTCAACGCCAAGATCGGCGGCCAATGCATTCATGATGTCGATGTCGTACCCTTTGTAGCTGTTGGTTGCCGGGTCGCGCAGTGTCATCGGGTTCCAGTCACCTGTGGTGCCAACCTTGAGCACGCCGGAATCCAGCACCTCGTTCAGCGCAGATTGCGCCTGTGCGGAACCGGACAATACAAGCCCCAACACGGCAACCGCCGCGGCTTTCCAAAAAACGCTCATAGGTATCTCCCGTTGGTGGCGTTACGACCTTGTGATTGCAATCCTCATTGATTTCAGTCCAAAGGGAAAGATAACCTCAAGAAAATATTACTATGGGGCAAAAACGGGGGCAGTTCAGCTTATGGCAGGCGCCGCAATCGAGCTTGTGGGCGTGAATAAGTGGTATGACACATTTCACGTTCTCAAGGACATCAACCTGACGGTCAGCAGCGGCGAAAAGGTGGTGATTTGCGGGCCTTCGGGGTCAGGCAAATCCACGGTCGTTCGGTGTATCAACCGGTTGGAAAAACACCAGAAAGGTATCATTCGGATAGATGGGGTTGAGCTGTCGGATGACGCCAAGTCTACGGCAACCATACGGTCCGATGTCGGAATGGTGTTCCAGCAATTCAATCTGTTTCCGCATTTGACCGTTTTGGAAAACCTGACTTTGGGTCCGATCAAAGCGCGCGGCCTGAGCCGGAAGGACGCGGAGGAAAAAGCGCGCCATTATCTGGATCGGGTACATATCCCCGATCAGGCGGACAAAAAGCCAATGCAGTTGTCTGGTGGCCAGCAACAACGCGTAGCGATTGCACGATCCTTGTGCATGGAACCGCGCGCGCTGTTGTTCGATGAACCCACGTCGGCTCTGGACCCCGAGATGATCTCAGAAGTGTTGGAAGTTATGGTTGAACTGGCAAATGAGGGCATGACCATGGTGGTTGTGACCCACGAGATGGGATTTGCCCGCAAAGTTGCCGACAAGATGATCTTCATGGATGCCGGTGAGATTGTCGAAGAAGGCAAGCCGGAGCATTTCTTTACCAACCCTCAGTCTGACCGCTGTCGCAAATTCCTGTCTCAGATACTGCAGCACTGAGAGGGGCAGATGAAAAAACTTCTACTAATCGTACCTTTGCTGCTGGCAGGCTGTTCTTCATCCCAGACCTGGGGCTGGTATGTGATCGACCCGACTACAGCATCGGGGTGGATCAATGTGAAATTCCTGATCTCGGGGATGGGTGCAACGATTCAGATTTCACTGATCGCCGCCGTGCTGTCGATCATCATCGGATTGCTGGTGGCCCTGCCGGGATTGTCCGAAAAACGTGGCTGGCGGCTGGTCAACCGTGTTTACGTTGAATTCATTCGGGCCATTCCCTTGCTGCCGATGCTGTTTTGGGTCTTTTACGGCTTGCCCATCGTGTTCAAGTCGATGGGCATGAACGTACCAATTGACCCGTTCTGGGGTGCAATCATCACCCTGGCGATTTCCGACAGCGCCTTCACTGCGGAAATTTACCGCGCAGGCATTCAATCCATTGCGCGCGGTCAAAGCGAAGCGGCGCAGACCATCGGGCTGAACTATGTGCAGACCATGCGCTACGTGATCCTGCCGCAGGCAATCCGGCGCATTCTGCCGCCCTTGGCAAACCAGTTCATCTACATCGTCAAGATGAGTGCATTCGCCAGCGTCATCGGGATGCAGGAACTGACCCGCCGCGCGAATGAGCTGGTGGTTACCGAATACCGCCCGTTGGAAATCTATACCCTGTTGATCTTTGAATACCTGATCCTGGTTCTGATCATCAGTACGGGTGTGCGCTGGCTGGAGCGTCGCATGGGCGCGGACGAGCGCGGATAAGGAGAATGGATATGGACTGGAAAGCTTTCATGGCCGAGACCGAGGCCAATATCGGAACTTTTTCGCAGGAAGTGCCCGAAACCGTGCGCGGCTTTGGCATCATGGGCAAGGCCGCCAAGACCAATGGCGCACTAAGTGAGAAAACCAAGGAATTCATGGCCCTTGGCATCGCCATTGCGACCCGCTGCGACAGCTGCATAGGGTTTCACGTGCGTTCCCTTGTCCGGCTGGGTGCAACCCGAGACGAGATGTGCGAGGCATTGGCGATGGCGACCTATATGGGCGGCGGGCCGTCTTATGCTTACAGCGCCAAAGCGCTGAAGGCTTATGATGTGTTTTCCGGGTAATTGCCGCGCATAGCATTAATGCGGGTTGTGATCAGGCGTTTGGTTCCGGTTTCATTTGCCCCATGCCTCCCGCGTTTTCTTCTGCGGTTTTGCGAATAATTGCACCGATTTTCAGAAGGTTTTCGCCCAGCGGGTTGGTCTTTCGCCAGATCAGGCCGATGGTTCGGGTTGGTGGGGTGTCCTGAAAGCGGGCGATGGACACGTCGGCAGACCGGGTTTCCAGCCCCACGGCCATTTCCGGTATCAGCGTCACACCGATGCCCGCCCCGACCATCTGTACCAGTGTGGACAGAGAACTGCCCTCCATAATGTGCTGCGGTTCGATATTGCGGATCGAACAGAAGGAAAGCGCCTGATCCCTGAAACAATGCCCTTCTTCCAGCAACAACAGCCGCATGGTTCTGAGCTGTGACGAACTTGGCATTGGCAACCCGGCGTCCCGCGCCGGGCGAACCAGCAGAAAGTCTTCGCTAAACAACGAAAATTCTCGAAGGCTGGGTTCCGAGACAGGCAAAGCGACAACAGCAAAATCCAGCCTGGAGTCCAATATTTCGCCGATCAGGGTTTGGGTGATGGTCTCTTTGGGCTCGATCGTCAGCTGTGGGAATCGTTGCGACAGTGCCTTGATGATTGATGGCAGCAAGTAAGGCGCGACCGTGGGGATGACCCCGATTCTGATGCGACCCGACAAGGGACCGGCGGAAGATTGCACAAGATTCCCCAAATCCTCGACTCGCGTCAGGATTTCGCGGCCATGTTTTAGGACATCTTCGCCAAGCGCGGTCAGGCGCGTCTCGCGCGCTGCGCGTTCGACCAAGGGGCCACCCATGATGGCCTCCAGCTCTTTGATTTGTATGGAAAGCGCGGGCTGCGATATCGCGCTGGCCGCCGCCGCCTTTCCAAAGTGACCGTGGGTGGCAAGTGCTTCGAAGTAGCGCAGGTGTTTAAGCGTGAGTGACTTCATAGGAAAAACTAATCGCAACGATAGTAATTACAAATTTCCAATTATCGAAACCGTAAGGTACGAGTCAAGACATCTGAACCCCTCGGTAAATACTCAGGAGATTTACAATGGACGGTAATCCCCACAATCACCAATCCGGCGGCTGCCCAGTCTTGCATGGCGGCAACACGGGTACGGGCAACTCTGTCACCAAATGGTGGCCGGATGCGCTGAATCTGGACATTCTGAGCCAGCACGACACGCGCACCAACCCGATGGACGCGGATTACAACCACCGCGAAGCAGTCAAAGGGCTGGATTTCAACGCTGTCCGTGCTGACGTCGAAGCGTTGCTGACCGACAGTCAGGACTGGTGGCCAGCCGATTGGGGCCACTATGGCGGCCTGATGATCCGACTGGCGTGGCACTCTGCCGGGTCGTACCGCCTGGGGGATGGTCGCGGCGGCGCAGGTTCGGGCAACATCCGTTTTGCACCGCTGAACTCGTGGCCGGACAATGCCAGCCTTGATAAAGCGCGCCGTCTGCTCTGGCCGGTGAAAAAGAAATACGGCAACGCGCTGTCCTGGGCAGACCTGATTGTTTTGTCGGGAACGGTTGCCTACGAATCCATGGGTCTGAAGACCTTTGGCTTTGGCTTTGGTCGCGAAGATATCTGGGGCCCGGAAAAAGACGTCTATTGGGGGTCGGAAAACCAGTGGCTGGCCCCGTCCGAGAACCGCTATGGCGATCTGGAAACCCCCGGAACGCTGGAAAACCCGCTGGGTGCGGTGCATATGGGCCTGATCTATGTGAACCCAGAAGGTGTGAACGGCAACCCGGATCCAGCAAGAACTGCGCTGCACATCCGTGAAACCTTTGCCCGCATGGCGATGAATGACGAAGAGACCGCCGCTCTGACCTGTGGCGGTCACACGGTCGGCAAAGCGCATGGCGCGATGGCGGGTGATCATATCGGCGCCGAACCCGAGGCCTGCCCGGTTTCCGGTCAGGGTTTGGGATGGGACAACCCCGATCAAAACGGCAAGGCAACCAACGCGTTCACGTCTGGTATCGAGGGTGCGTGGACGAAAAACCCGACCAAATTCGACATGGGCTTTTTCGATTACCTGTTCGGCTATGAGTGGGAATTGGGTAAATCGCCCGCGGGTGCACAACAGTGGCAGCCTATCGACATGCCGGAAGATGAAAAGCCGGTCGACCCGACCGACCCTTCGGTTCGGCGTATGCCGGTCATGACCGATGCGGACATGGCAATGAAGATCGATCCGATTTACAACGCGATCTGTCAGAAGTTCATGGCTGACCCGGATTACTTTGCTGACACTTTTGCCCGCGCGTGGTTCAAGCTGACCCACCGCGATATGGGGCCACGTGTCAACTATTATGGCCCAGACGTCCCGTCAGAAGAGCTGATCTGGCAGGACCCGATCCCTGTCGGTTCGACCGGGTATGACGTCGATGCCGTCAAAGCAAAGATCGCCGACAGTGGTCTGACCGCGGTCGAGATGATCACCACCGCGTGGGACAGTGCCCGTACCTTCCGTGGCTCGGACAAACGCGGCGGCGCAAATGGTGCGCGTATCCGTCTGGCACCACAGAAAGACTGGGCAGGGAACGAGCCCGAGCGTCTGGCAAAAGTGCTGGGCGTGCTGGAGCCGATTGCAGCGGAAACCGGGGCCTCGATCGCCGACGTGATCGTTCTGGCGGGTAACGTCGGTCTGGAACAGTCGATCAAAGCCGCAGGCTTTGACGTGACGGTTCCGTTCTCGGCTGGTCGCGGCGACGCAACGGATGAGCAGACCGATGCCGATAGCTTCTCGGTGCTGGAGCCGTTGGCGGACGGGTTTAGAAACTGGCAGCTGAAGGAATACGCGGTTTCACCCGAGGCGATGATGCTGGACCGCGCGCAACTGCTGGGTCTGACCGCAGCCGAAATGACGGTTCTGGTGGGTGGCCTGCGTGTGCTGGGCGCCAATCATGGCGGCTCGGCGCATGGGGTCTTCACGGATCGCGTGGGTCAGTTGACCACCGACTTCTTCGTCAACCTGACGGATATGTCGCTCAGCTGGCACCCGGTTGACGGCGGCACATATGAGCTGCGTGATCGCGCCTCGGGCGAGGTCAGGTTCACCGCTACCAGCGCGGATCTGGTCTTCGGCTCGAACTCGATCCTGCGTGGCTACGCCGAGGTCTATGCCCAGGACGATAATGCCCAGAAGTTCGTGCGGGACTTCGTGGCGGCCTGGACAAAGGTCATGACCAACGACCGGTTCGATCTGGTAGCCTAAGTCAAAAATCGTCAGGCGAGGGAAACCTCGCCTGATATTGTGTTCGGGCAGACATCTGATAGTGCCCGATTATCCCGCGATCACATTCTGTTTTTGAACACCCAGGCCTTCGATGCCCAATTCCATCGTGTCGCCGGGTTTCAGATAGACTTGCGGGTTTTGCCCCATGCCCACACCTGGCGGAGTTCCGGTCGAGATCACATCACCCGGTTGCAGGGACATGAATTGCGACAGGTGTGAGATCACAGTTGCCACCCCGAAGTGCATCGTCCGGGTCGAGCCGTCCTGATAACGGTGGCCGTTGACCTCAAGATACATCGGCAGATTCTGAGGGTCTGCAACCTCGTCCCGCGTCACCAGCCATGGACCGATGGGGCCGAATGTGTCTGCCGATTTGCCCTTGACCCACTGCCCCGAGCGGTGAAGCTGAAAATCACGTTCCGACAGGTCATTGACCACACAATAGCCCGCGACGTGATCCATCGCTTCGGCCTCGGAGATGTATTTCGCTTCCTTGCCGATCACCACGCCCAATTCGACCTCCCAGTCGGTCTTGACGGACCCGCGCGGGATTTCCACCGTATCGTTTGGCCCGATAATGGCCGATGTCGCCTTGAAAAAGATCACAGGTTCCTGCGGCAACTCCATACCGCTTTCTGCCGCGTGGTCGGCATA
The DNA here is from genome assembly GCF_056535125.1 of Ruegeria sp. O4. NCBI lineage: Bacteria > Pseudomonadati > Pseudomonadota > Alphaproteobacteria > Rhodobacterales > Roseobacteraceae > Ruegeria > Ruegeria sp. O4. The sequence goes on from NZ_JBQERO010000017.1 coordinate 72,568, forward strand.
GTTCAGGCCGATGCAAATGAACTTGCCCACTTGGCCGACACACGCCCCTAAACGGGTGTTGCCTTCAACCATCGGCAAATCCTGTGGATCCAGCGCGCGCAGCCGCGCCAAACCTTCGTCGCTGAGTACATCGCCCGAAATATCGTCGATGACGCCTGACAGGTCGCGAATTGTGCCATCGTCGTGCAGCAACCCGGGCTTTTCTGCACCCAAGGCGCCAAACCGCAGTAGTTTCATATTGTGATCCCTTTCAGATTAAATCGCCCATCCGCCATCAATGGCAAAGGGCTGACCTGTGGTAAATGCGCTGCTGTCACTCGCAAGGTAGAGCGCCAGTTCGGCAATCTCGTCGGCAGTCCCAATGCGCCCCATCGGCTGGCGGGCGATGAAATCCGTCATCGCCTTTTCGTAGTCGCCCGTCGCCCGCAAACGCTCGTGCAGGCTGGGGCTGTCAACGGTGCCGGGGCAGATAGCATTGCACCGGATGCCCTGCGTGACGAAATCGGCGGCGATCGACTTGGTCAGGCCAATTACGGCAGCCTTTGATGCGCAATATACAAACCGGTTTGGAACGCCCTTCATCGACGATGCGACCGAGGACATATTGATGATCGACCCCCCGCCGTTTTTCAACATCGCGGGCAGGGTCAGACGGATCAGGCGATACATAGCCTTCACATTAAGATCGAAACTGAAATCCCAGTCGTCCTCTTCGCACTCAAGAATGGTGCCGTTTGCCACGTAACCCGCGCAATTGAACAGGATATCCAACGGTGGCAATTCAGCCACGGCACGTTTTACGGCATGCGCGTCTGTCACGTCGAGATGGATTGGAGAGATCCTGTCGATCTCCGAAAGCCCGGCCAAAGTGGTTTCGTTGATGTCGCTTGCAAAGACATGCGCGCCTTCGGCTGCGAACAGTTCGGCCGTGGCACGTCCGATGCCCTGCCCAGCGGCGCTGATGAATGCGGTTTTGCCTTTTAGTCGGTCAGAAGGCTGATGCGATGTCATTCTGGTCCTCATGATTTTCCCGAAGCCGGGTGGTGTGTTGGGGATAACTGCCTTGTTGTTCGCGCCTCAGGGAAAAGATTGGGCAGGTTCAGCGGGCGCAAAGCAGTGCGTGTTTGGGGTTCGGTGCGGCACCGTCAAATCCTGATGTGATAAGCCTTTGCCGCATTCCCTCCGAGGATGGCCGCACGGTCATTGGAGGAAAGTGCGCTTAGCAGTTCGTCGGTTGCATCTATCCATCGTTCATAGCTGCTGGCCAATGTGCAGACCGGCCAGTCGCTGCCCCAGATCAACCGCGATGGTCCGAACGTGTTCAGTAGGTGATCCACATAGGGGTACAGGTCCCGAACCGTCCAGTCAGGTGCAGCTTCGGTGACAAGACCGGACAGTTTGCAGAACGCGTTGGTGTCCCGCGCGATGGCGGCCATGTCTTCGGCCCACCCGTCAAATGCACCGTCCCGGATCAGAGGTTTCGAGCCATGGTCAATCACAACCCGCATGTCCGGGTGCTGTGTCAGAAGGCGACGCAACGGCCCCAGGTGCCGGGGCAGGGTGAGGGCATCGAAAGTCAGATCTTTAGATTGGATGGCCTCAAAGGCAGGTCTCAGGGCTGCGCCGAGCATCCAGTTCGGATCAGCGATATCCTGAATCATTGGCCGCAGACCAACCAAAGCGGGATGAGTGGCTAGTCTGATGATTTGTGCACGCGCATCAGGGGCGTCGAAACCGACCCAGCCAACCACACCTTTGATAAAGGGTGTCTTGTCCGCCAGTGACAACAGGTACTTCGTTTCGGCGACGGTCGACGCTGCCTGAACCAGAATTGTCCCGTCGATGCCCTGTGCTTGCAACAATGGCGCAAGATCACCTGGCCCGAAGTCCCGGTAAATCTGGCCCAAATCCGGTGTCAGCCACCCATAGTCACCACGTGCCAGCGCCCAAAAATGCTGATGGGCGTCGATCTTCATGCAATCACGCCTTTCTTCAGGATGATGTTGCCATACAGCCTGCGCTCGCCGGTCTGAATGATGGCAAATGCGGATGCCGCGCGTTGGTAGAAGTCGAACCGGTCCAGACCCTGAATTTGCGCGGGGTTGTCAGCCTGCGCGTCGATGATCTTTTGGAAATCTGCGACGGCCTCGGGCACGGCTTCGGGATCACCGACAACCTGCATGGTCAGCGCGGGGTCAGGCACGAATGTATCCAGCGGCATGACAGACAAAACGGCGCCAAGCAGGTCGCTTGCCGTTGAACCATCCGCACGGATACAGTCAGGCCCAAGGCTGGAGCCCGGGAAATTGGCATCTGCAATAACGATGTCATCGCCATGGCCCATGGCACGCAGGGCATACAGCAACTCAGGTGACAACAGCGGGTCGAGGTTACGCAACATTGACAGGTTCCTTGGGCAAAGGGGCATCTGGCCGGATCAGGCCTTCGGTCCGCAGGTCTGACCAAAGCTGGGCGGGGATGGTCCGTTCCATTAGGGCGACATTGGCTTGAACCTCAGCCGCGTTAACAGCGCCCGGAACAACCGTTTTCACGGCGGGATGTCCCAGAACAAATTGCAGCGCGGCTGCGATCAACGGTGTGTCATGGGCCGCACAGACGGCTTCGATCCTGCGCACCCGTTCAAGAATATCCTCAGGCGCATCGGAATAGTTATACTTGGCCCCTGGCACCGCTCCGGTAGCGAGGATGCCCGAGTTATACGGCCCGCCGAGAATGATACCCACGTCACGCTTTTCGCAAAGCGGCAGAAAACTGTTCAAGGCTTCCTGCTCCAAAAGCGTATACCGACCTGCCAGCAGGAACCCGTCGAAATCGCCAAGGCCCAGCAGTTTTTCGCAAACCTGCCATTCGTTTACGCCCGCGCCAATCGCGACGATTTCATCAGCATCGCGCAGTTCAACCAGCGCTTTGTAGCCGCCGCCATCGAACAACTCGCGTACTTTGGCGTCTGACATTTCCTGACTGCCCTGACTGAAAGCGCAGACGTCATGCACCAGAAGAATGTCCGCATTGGCAACACCTGTCCGGTCCCGGCTTGCCTCATATGACCGCATGACGCCGTCATAGGTATAGTCGAACACAATGCGTTTCTGCGGAACGTCCACAAACGCTTCGGGTGTCACCTCATGTGGTTCGCAATCCAACAGCAGACGACCGATTTTGGTTGATAGCTGAATGTTCTCACGCCCAAACCGCCTGATCGCTTCGCCAAAGCGATACTCGGACCGCCCCAACCCGTATTGCGGCGCGGTGTCGAAGAACCGGATGCCTGCGTCAAAAGCGGATTGCAAAGCAGCCTGCGCATCAGCTTCCGAGACTTTGCGATAAAGATTGCCCAAGGGCGCGCCGCCAAACCCCATACGGGTCAGCGGTACAGGCCGGGACGTCCTGTTGTTCAGAAGGGCGGTTTGCGAAACGGTCATCCTGCCTCTCGGGTGTTTTGGGGGTTTAAATTGAACAGTTGCGGTCTTTCCTGTTGCAGCCGTTCGATCCGAGGCATCAGTTGCCCAAGGTGATGGCGCATGGCGTCTTGTGCCGCACGTTCGTCATGGGCGCTGATGGCGTCGAATATCGCCCGGTGTTCGGCCAGTGTTTCCGCGATGCGGCCGGGTGTCGGCAACAGCAACATCCGCGCGCGGCTGACCTGTAACGACACGGTCTGTGCCACGTCCGGGAGGCGAAGCATCCCGGTGAATGCCATCAACAGGGCGTGGAATTCCTCATCTGCGTGATAGAACCCGGCAATGTCTTCATCTTCGATCAACAGCTCTTGCAGGCGCACATTGCGGCTCAGCTTTTTGCGCTGATCTTCGGTCAGGTCACGCGCTACCTTGGCCACTGTTGCCAGCTCCAGGGCCTCTCGCAGAAAGGCCCCTTCGCGAATTTCATCCATCGAGAAATAGGACACGCGTGTACCCGATTGCGGCACCACATCCACCAGCCCTTCGGCGGCAAGCCTGGTTATGGCGTCCGCGACAGGTGCGCGGGACACACCCAACTGCGCGCAGATCGGCGCCTTGCGAAGGTTAGCGCCGGGGGGGAAATCCAATGCCAGGATCGCCTGTTTGATGGATTGGTAAACGCGCTGCGCGAGCGACCCCTCAAATGTTGAAATGTCGGGCAGGCGGGTGGCGTCAATGTCATATGGGTGGTTCATGAATCTGAACTATCATACTAACATGTTAGTTGACAATAGCAGATTATCCCCGTAGCTCTGTGGCGAACAAGCGGGGATTCCATGCACCCAGTTTCCAAGAACAAAACCCCAGGCGGCCCGGCCCGTGACACAATCCGGTTGAACCCGGATGACAACGTGATCATCGCGTTGCGCGACCTGAAGGCCGGCGCACAACCGGACGGGCTATCGCTGCAGCTTCCCACGGAAATCGCACGCGGGCACAAGATCGCCACCGTCCCGATTGCGGCAGGTGAGAATGTGATCCGCTACGGACAGATCATAGGTCAGGCCACAGCGGATATCGCCATGGGCGAGCATGTTCATGTCCATAATCTGGGTATGGGGGCGCATCAGCAGGACTACGCATATGCAAGCGCGAACACGCCACTGCCAGAGATTTCAGGCGACCGTATCTTCCAGGGTTTCCACCGCGCCGATGGCAGGGTCGGTACGCGCAACTACATCGGCATTTTGACAACGGTGAATTGCTCAGGCTCCGTGGCGCGGTTCATAGCCGAAGCCGCCGAGAAACGGGGCTTGTTGGACGCGTACCCGAATGTGGACGGCATCGTTCCGATCGTTCATGGCACTGGATGCGGCATGTCGGGCAAAGATGAAGGCTACGCCACACTGTTTCGGACATTGGCTGGGTATGCCCAGCACCCGAATTTCGCCGGTATCCTGCTGATCGGTTTGGGGTGCGAAGTGATGCAGGTGGCCGATCTGGTTGGGGGTCGTCCGATCCGTCCTGATGGCGTGCTGCGTTACATGACCATTCAGAGTGAGGGCGGCACACGCCGTACCATTGAACGTGGATTGAACGAGCTGCGGGGGATTGCCGACCTCGCGAACAAGGCCGAACGCAAACCTGCGCCGATCAGTGCGATAACGGTTGGAATGCAATGCGGCGGGTCAGATGGCTATTCCGGGATCACCGCCAATCCTGCTTTGGGCTATGCGTCGGATCTGTTGGTGCGGCATGGCGGTACGACGATCCTGTCCGAAACCTCGGAAATCTATGGCGCGGAACACCTTTTGACCCGGCGGGCCGAGACCGTTGAGGTCGGGGAAAAGCTGATCGAACGCATTCGCTGGTGGGAGGGATATACTCACCGCAACGGCGGCGAGATGAACAACAACCCAAGCCCCGGCAACAAGCGCGGCGGGTTGACGACCATTCTTGAGAAATCGCTTGGCGCCGTCGCCAAGGGCGGCACCGCGCCCTTGCGCGGTGTTTACAAGTTCGGTGAGAAAATCGACAAGGCCGGCTTTGTTTTCATGGACAGCCCCGGTTTTGATCCATGCTCGGTCACGGGGCAGGTGGCGTCAGGTGCGAACCTGATCGTGTTCACCACCGGGCGGGGCTCGGTTTCGGGATATCAACCAACACCCTGCATCAAGCTGGCAACCAACTCCGAAATGTATGCCCGGATGTCGGAAGACATGGATCTGAACTGTGGGGATATCGTCACAGACGGTGTGAGCATTGAGGCAAAAGGCGAAGAGCTGTTCGAAATGCTGATCCGCGTCGCATCGGGTGAACAAACAAAAAGCGAAGAACTTGGCTTTGGTGGGGTCGAATTTGTGCCCTGGCAAATCGGCGCGGTGATGTAGGCGGCACCACCCCTTGGGGAGAGGGGTGTTTGGGAGGATAAATGAAAAAACTGGTCGACATGTCGGGGATCGAGAAACACTTTCCCGGAGTCCATGCGCTGAAATCAGTGCAGTTCGATCTGGTGCCCGGTGAAGTCCATGCGCTGATGGGCGAGAACGGCGCGGGAAAAAGCACGCTGATGAAAATCCTCTCGGGGATTTATCAGCGCGACGGTGGCACATTGCAAATCGAAGGACGTGATGCAAACCCAACCACGCCACGCGAGGCGCAGGCTTTGGGTATCGGCATCATCCATCAGGAACTGAGCCTGATGAATGATCTGACAGTGGCACAGAATATTTTTATCGGCCGCGAACCTCGTAAACGGTTTGGCCGACTGAACGATGCTGCGTTGAATGCACATACGGCCGAGATCTTTGCGTCCATGAACCTAAACCTCGACCCCAAGGCGCAGGTCGGCAGTCTGACCATTGCGAAACAACAGATGGTCGAGATCGCCAAGGCTCTTTCTTACCGGTCCAGGGTTCTGATCATGGATGAACCGACCGCGGCCCTGAACGATGCTGAAATTGCCGAGCTGTTCGTGATCATCCGCCGTCTGAAGGCTGAAGGCGTGGGCATTGTCTATATCAGCCACAAAATGGATGAGCTGAAGCAGATTGCTGACCGGGTTACGGTGATGCGCGACGGAGAATACGTTGGCACCGTTGACGCGGCAGCAACGCCGATCAGCCAGATTATCGCGATGATGGTAGGTCGCGAAGTCAAGGAAGAGCCGCTGGCCCCCCCCGATCTGAGCGATGCCGAGGTTTCGCTGGAAGTGACCGGGCTGTGTCGGGGTCACGAAATCCGCGATGTCAGCTTTTCGGTCCTGAAGGGTGAGATCCTGGGCTTTGCCGGGCTGATGGGGGCCGGACGTACCGAAGTTGCGCGGGCAATCTTCGGGGCTGATCCCAAAGATAGCGGAGAAATCCGGGTGCATGGGCAGGTGGTCTCGATCAGGACACCATCCGATGCCGTCAAGGCGGGCATCGGCTATCTTTCCGAGGATCGCAAGCATTTCGGCCTCGCCACAGGGATGAGCGTTCGTGACAATGTTGCCTTGGCTTCGATGGATATGTTCACCGGACGTGTCGGTGTTCTGAACGATGGTGAAATCAGCACGACGGCCAAGGGTTACATCACGCAGCTGGGCATTCGCACGCCTTCGGACACGCAGGAGGTACGCCTGCTGTCCGGCGGCAATCAGCAGAAAGTTGTCATTGCCAAATGGCTGCTGCGGGATTGCGATATCCTGATTTTCGATGAGCCCACGCGCGGTATCGACGTGGGCGCAAAATCTGAAATCTACAAGCTGCTGGAAGAACTGGCCGGGCAGGGCAAGACGATCATCGTGATTTCGTCGGAACTGCCCGAGATCATGCGCCTAAGCCATCGCATTGCCGTGATGTGCGAAGGCCGACTGACCGGCATTTTGCCGGGCGGCAAAGCCACCACTCAGGAAGACATCATGCATCTGGCGACGCAGCGGGCGGCGGCGATGCAGATAACAGGAACAGCGTAATGACCTCAGCAACGGAAATCGAAAAGAAAAGCCCACTGGCGGGGCTCTCGGAAAGCGGCGCCTACCAAAAGCTGCTGGCCTTCGCCAGCTTGATTGCCTTGCTGATCGGGTTTTCAATCGCGTCGCCGAACTTCATGCAAACTTCAAACATGATCGCCATCTTGCAGGCGACATCGGTCAATGGGGTGCTGGCGGTTGCTGCAACATTGGTCATCATAACTGGCGGGATCGACCTGTCCGTGGGAACTCTGATGACATTCTGTGCCGTTATCGCCGGTGTCGTGCTGACCTATCTCGGAATGCCACTGTTGTTGGGGGTTACGGCAGCGATTGCGGCGGGTGCGTTCTGCGGGCTGTGCTCGGGCACCTTTGTCGCCAAGATGAAAATCCCGCCCTTCATTGCCACGCTGGGTATGATGCTGATCCTAAAAGGGTTGTCGCTGGTGATTTCCGGCACGCGGCCCATCTACTTCAACGACACGCCGGGCTTTGACCAGATTTCGCGCGGGTCGCTGATCGGAAAGGTTTTTCCCGCATTACCGATCCCCAATGGCGTGCTGATCCTTTTCCTTGTTGCCATTGCAGCTTCGTACATTCTGGGGCGCACGGTTCTGGGCAGATACACCTTTGCGCTGGGATCAAACGAAGAGGCGGTGCGCCTATCGGGGGTGAATACCGATCTTTGGAAGATGCGTATTTACGCTCTGGCAGGTGGGATCTGCGGTATCGGTGGAATTCTGATCGCGTCGCGACTGAATTCGGCGCAGCCCGCGCTGGGGCTTGGCTACGAGCTGGAAGCCATCGCTGCCGTCGTGATCGGGGGCACGTCCCTGTCCGGTGGGCGTGGTACAATCCTTGGAACCCTGATCGGTGCCCTGATCATGGCAGTTCTGACCAATGGTTTGCGAGTGCTGTCCGTCGCGCAGGAATGGCAGACCGTTGTCACCGGCGCGATCATCATTCTGGCCGTTTACGCCGATATGGCGCGGCGCAGGAAGACAGGTTGAACAGTCACAAAAATCAGAAACGAAGACCAACTGGAGGAGAAGACATGCTAACACGTCGTTTCATTTTGGGGGCCCTGAGTGCGGCCAGCCTTTCGATACCTGCAACTATGTCATCAGCGGAAGACATATATATTCCGCTGGTGTCCAAAGGGTTTCAGCACCAGTTCTGGCAGGCGGTAAAGTCCGGTGCGGAACAGGCCGCGGAGGAATACGGTGTCACGATCACCTTTGAAGGCCCGGACAACGAAACCATGGTGGATCGTCAGATCGACATGCTGGCGGCGGCCTTGGCCAATAACCCCAAGGCCATCGGTTTTGCCGCTCTGGACAGCCAGGCCGCCATTCCACTGCTGAAGCAGGCTGATGAAAAGGGCATTCCGATCATTGCCTTTGACAGTGGCGTTGACAGCGACATTCCGGTTTCTACAGCAACAACAGACAATCAGGCCGCGGCTGCGCTAGCTGCGGACAAGATGGCCGAGATGATCGGCGGCAAAGGCAAAGTGGCCGTTGTTGCACATGACCAGACCAGCCGCACAGGCATCGACCGGCGCGACGGCTTCGTCAATCGCATTGCCGAAAAATACCCGGACATCGAAGTTGTCACGGTTCAATACGGTCAGGGTGACCACCTGAAATCGACCGAGGTGACCAAAGCGATCCTGACGGCGAACCCCGATCTGAATGGCATCTTCGGCACCAACGAAGGCTCGGCCATCGGTGTGGTGAACGGGGTGCAGGAACTGGGGACCGAGGGGCTGGTCATCATCGGATATGACAGTGGCAAGGCCCAGAGAGATGCGATCAAAAGCGGGCTGATGGCGGGTGCAATCACTCAGAATCCCGTGGGCATCGGGTATGAAACCGTCAAGGCTGCTGTGGCCGCGATGAAGGGTGAAGAAGTTCCTGCCCTGATTGATACCGGGTTCTACTATTACGACGCATCCAACATCGACGATCCGAAGATCGCGGCAGTGCTGTACGACTGATCTTCATTGTCATACTTGTTCCTGGCTCTTGGTTCTCCAAGGGCCAGAAGCTTGTCAGAATCCCTGCATTAGCATGTCGACGCCGGCGGTGATCTGCGCAAAGTGATCATCAAGGTTGTCGACCGGCGATTTTAGAAGGCCCACCGGAACAGCAGCCATGAATTGGGTTGCCATAACAAACGGTTTGCCCTGGATATCAAAGACGGGATTGAGCCGGGTGGCTGGGATCGGCGCGGTCGCTTCGGGAAGCAGTGGCACGACGACGCGTGTGTTCAACCCGCTCAGCAGATCGCTCTGGATGTCCAGAAGATACCCTTCACCTGACGGGTTGGGGAACACGTCGTATTTTGGCATCAGAACTGTCGGTAGGTGTCCAGCGGTAAGCCATTACGCTCGACATACGCGTTGGAACTCTCAAGTGCGGCCTTGTTTTCGGCTTTCCAGCGTTCAGCTTTTGCACTGGCGACTGCGGCCCGAATGCCGTCTTCGGCTGCGCGGGAAAGATTGATCTTCAGATCCCGCGCCTCAGACAGCATATCGCCATCCAGTGATAGATTTGTCGATCTACGAGATGGAGCATTCATTTGATTACCCTCAGATATGCGCCATTCTACCATCACACGGTATGCGCGTCAAACATGCGCATATTACGTGAAAAGCGGAAGCCCTCTGTTCAGCGGTACGTGGCAATCAGGAGGTTTTTGGCCTGAAAAGAGCTTTGCGCTCAGTTCTTGCCTCCCCGGTTATTCTGCGACTTTTTGTTTGTGTTTATTGAACTGTTGGTCGAAGAGGTTTTTGAAGGGTCCGTTTTTCTGCATGAGTTGGTCGAGGTTTCCCTGTT
>NZ_JBQERO010000018.1:0-70208 GCF_056535125.1 Ruegeria sp. O4
ACTCAGCATTGGGCTGGAAAAGCCCCGTCGCATTCGAAAGGAAAGTGGCTTAAACGAGCACTTGGGGCGGCACAAAAACGGGACAGGTCCATGTTGCACTGATGTTTTCAGGGGACAAGTCGTTTTCGAATACCCATTCATGGAAGCTATGCACCCACGCTAAGTTTGTATCCTCCACCTGAAGCTCTTTGCACTTCATGATGAGAGGTTCATCCCGAAGTGCCGAGCGACCTTCTCCTGGGCCGTTGCGAGTGTATCCATCCACAAGCTCCCCATCCCGAATATGAGGCGGAATGATCAGGCGCCCGTAGTTGTTTGAAACCACTTTGCCCTGCTCCCAAACAGCTTCTGAATCGACATCCGGGTGCACCCGAACCGGGCGCCAGGTGTTTTCGTTGCGCACAAACAGAAGGCCCCGCAGCGAAACCAGCGAGATACCGACCGAGAGCGCCTCAGAGAGCATCTCTTCGAGTTTTTGGTAGTCTCTATCCCCGAAGAGCTTGTGTCCCTTCGAAAACCTCAGAATATCGCCGTAGATACTGTCGAACCGTGCATCATGCGGACGGCCTACAACATCGGCCCAGAGTTTTCGGGCCTGCTTCCGTGCCCTCGCCTTTGGCAAACCAGAAATCGAGTATTGAACAATATTTACATCCGTCAGGAACGGGTACTTTTGCTTGATGAAGTGTTCCTGGAGCGCAGCCCGGACTTGCTCGTTGGTGCTTTTATGGGTCACATCGCTTTTGAAGCGTGTCGGGCTGTAGTTAGCTCGCAAGGCGTCTATGGTTCGCTCGATGGTTACCAGGGACTTCTCCCGGCCGCGTCTGGCCTCTTCGCTTCCAGGGCCTCCAACGTATTCTTCGGCTACAATATCCCGAACTGTTCGGGCGCGCTCTTCGACCCATTTATCGAATGTTGCCGTGGGTTCAGATTCACGGCGACCAAGTAGATCTTCGATTGCCAAGTAGCTTCTTGACCGCCGACGATTATCTTCATCCAGATCTACTAGTGTCCGACCGCCTTCCTGACGAAATTTCAGCCCAAGCATTCCGATTTCGGTCGGGAAGTCATCCATCCCGTCCAGTTCCAGTGCCCCCCGAGCAACCAAACGAGAACTAAAACGCTCGGTGCCATAGTTGCGCAGGTCGACCATCTTCCAGTTCTTGCCATCCTTCGAGTGGAACAAGCGCCGGGCCTCCTGGTTGGGAGCCACAGAGATAACCGCATCCACATATCGAACGTTTGGGTTCACCTTCAGAAACACCTTCAGGCGCTCGCTAAATGCTTCAGCCTGATCCTCGAATACGTTGTGCAGGGTATGACCGTCATCCAATTGAACGGATTTTTTGGATTTCTTCGGGCCTTGTTTCTTTTGGGAGGCCAACCGTTGAGTAATAATTCTGCGCTCAGTTTTCACAACGAGTCCCTATTGCCTTGATCACGCGACAAGTACGACAGAGAGCCTCAAAGGCCAACCGGTCGTATGGGGTGATTGGTCGGGCTGAGGTAATGCCATAAGGGGCAGGGACGTGTTGCAGATGTGGGTTCATCAGAATTCAGAGGTTTTTAGATCCTTGAGTGGCCAGAAATCCCAATCCTCGATCTCTTTAAGGCCGATTTCAAACAGATCTTTCGTTGCAGTGATCTCGTTCAGATAATCCCAGATCAACTCGGGCCCGTGTTTGCGATCTATGATGTCATAGGGTTTGTGGCCCAGAAATATATCGACGGTCAGGAGCCAATAGCCCGCCTGGACGGAACCGAAGGCAACGAGGGCCTGCTGCCATATGCCCGAAGTCGCTGTGTGCGTGGGGATGGCGCTGATCGGCCGGTACTGGCGCCAGTCATCTTCCATGATTAGGACTGACCCGCAGGCATAGCCTTCGAGAATGAGCTGAGATCAGCTGGTCAGAATAAAAATCCGTGAATGAATCACCGTGTGCTTTGTGGCGCGCAACCATATAGCGTCAGTTAAGCAACCGAAAGAGAAAAGATATGCAAATAGGCGCACATATAGCGGTTCCGGTTAGCTTTCCGACGAGATATAGTAGGGGTCATGAGCAGTACAGGTAGACACTGCTCAGCGGGTCAACATCCGCGAGCTGCACGGTTTTTCAGGGCGATCCTGGCGCACCTGACTCAAGGATGTGAGTCTGCTCTTGCTTTGCCGAGTGAGAGTAAATCCAACGCTCCGATCCGTGGAGATGCGTATGACGGATCTCGTGACAGTGATCCTGATGGTCGTCCAAATACTGGTCGCCATCTGGATCGCGATTATCACGAATGGTCGGTAAGACCTGAGTGAGGGCGGGGCGGACTGGACGCCCAGTTTCACCCCGCCCGTTTCCCAAAAAAACAAGGGCCTCGACGTTGCCGCGTCGGGGCCCTCTTTTGGTAGACTATCGTAGAGAATTCTCGTGACGTCTTAAGTAATACATACTCTCGGATCCGAGGCTCGGCAAATGAATAATGCCGCAGTTTGCAACCCGACCTATGTAAACAAGTAGTGGAGTGAGCATCCTTGGTGTTAGGTGTGCCCAACCAAACCAACGTTGGCAGCGTTTAGCCTCCAAGCAGGTGGGCCAGCTCAACGATCTCCGTCGCGTCCCCACCAGTCGACACCCTGTTCCCGAACATTTTCCCAATCACAAATCGGAGCTGGGCAACGTCACCACTTTTTGCGGCGTCTACCCCCTCTGAAATATGTAGATCATGTAGCTCTGAATCGACTGCTAGCGACCTTTCATCCGCTAAGACCTTGAACATTTCGACTAAGAAGTCGGGGCTTTCGGAAAGAACTTTAAAACGAATGCTCTGCATTTCATCCAGAGACCGTCGTGCTGCATTGTAGTTTCCTTCTCGAATTGACCGACGTGTCGTGACGAGCAGTTTGTCGTGGCGCTCCACATCCACGGGCTGAGCAATGTCACGTAGCTCATCAAATCTAATCTCAGCACTGTCTACTTCCCTATCGAGAACCCGCTCCTCGTTCTCTGGAGAAATGCGGAGGAGCGCAATCTCTTGACGTAGTTTCCGAGCCTCCTCGGCAACTGACCTATGAGTGTCGGCATCGACTGAGGTCGAGAGTGCTTCATGCTGACGCTCAATGCGTTTTCGAAGCCTACCGCTGGCGTCGGCGCTACCGTCAACAATGTTGTCCAGTTCATTCAGGTCATTCTCTGCGCGCGACAGCAAAGTATTGGCGACGTCTGCTCCTTGCTGACCATCAAAATTGATATGGCCGTCTTTAGCCAAATATAGATTGTTCACATCGATTACGCTGCCCATCGTCGGTAGCTCGACCGAGAAGTTCAGAGTACCATTATCACTCATCTTCCAATCAATGATTATGTCGTCGCCTCTGTTAATGCGTTGACCCCGCTCCAATTCTTCCAAACTGTTCAGACGAAAGTTGCCGATGTGCAAGTTGTGTTCAGGGCTGTCAACTCCATCCGCCATTTCGTAAAACTCGAACGCTAAAAAATCGTCTTCTCCGCCAACCAAAGTTTTCCCTGACCGAAATCTCTGCTGCCCTTCAGCGGGAAGCGATGTTCCCTTTTTTAGGATGGGCACAAGCTGATTGCGTTCGTAACCGACCATCCCTGTTTGCGTTTTTACTGCCAGTGTGTAGGTCATGGGGATACTGGCGGCGCTTGCTTCAGTTCTTATGATCGATATTTCCTTCGACGCTTCTTCATCGACTCGACCAGTTGGATCGAAGATCATTACCTTAAACTTGTTCGTCCCGATTGTTCGTACTGCCAGGCTAATGCTGAGAGGTCCGCTAACTGGGATTCGACCTGATGAGCCACCCTGTTCGTCCAGTATTTCAACTTCGTATCCGCTGAGGTCTTCGGATGCTGGTTTAATACGTATTTTGGTCGACTTGTCAGAAACCCTGGATTTGTAGTCGAGTGAAAGCGACACAGAACCGGAGAGTTTTTCTCTGCTTTGGGCTGGCTTCCGCGTTGATTTTCCTCCCTCCCATTCGCGACTTTCTGCGAAAATTGCTGCACCTCTGGCAACTGCGGTCATTGGATCAAGGCCACTTTCCACTTCTATAGCGAGTTGCGACTGAAGCATCTCGCGTATGATCGGCATCTTGGAAGGACCACCTATTGGGACTATCCGAGAGATGTCCTCATTGTTGTATCCGTTCTCGGAGATTATCTTACGACACAACTCAATAGAGTCTTCGATCCGATCTTCTATCAATGCGACCATGTCATCACGGGACAGGTCAATTGATATGTAAATCTCTTCTCCATGAAGATCTTTTGCTCGGACCTCGTCTTCAGAAGCGAAAATCGATGCTGTCAAAGACGCTGACAACTGAATCTTTGCTTTTTCCACTGCGTGGCGACACACAGTTGAGAGATGGCTGTAATTACCGTCTTTCTGAAAGTCTGTCGGTAAACTGAAGTGCTCGATAAGCCAGGGACGCACAATGTTGTCAAAGATGATGCGGTCGAAATCTCGACCTCCAAGCATGTTGATGCCTTCGTGCGCAACGACGTTTACTGAGCCAGCTGTGCTTAAAACCAACGCTAGATCGAAAGTTCCGCCGCCTAGATCGTATACGAGAAAGACACCGTCTTTTTGTTTGCTGTTGGCAATGGAAGCCAATGCAGCGGCGACAGGCTCTTGTAGAAGACTAACTTTTTCTAGCCCGGCTTGTCGTGCAGCACTTATTGTTGCCTCACTTTGCATCTGATTGAATGCAGCGGGTATTGTTATTACCGCCCCTTGGACTTCACTAGTTCCAGATTCTGTAACTGCTTGTCCTACCAATGATCTAATGATTTCAGCGCTGCACTCTACCGGTGTCCATTCTTCATCGCCGAGACGCACTGGGCTATTGGTCCCCATTAAGCGCTTAAATCCAGATGCTACATTCTTTGGGGCGCTAAGAATTCGATCTTGTGCAGATTTTCCAACAAACCGATGCCCTCGCTTGTCCAGATAGATGACACTCGGCAATACATCCGAACCATCTGAAGCTTTAAAGAGCCGAAGATCGCCATTCACATCCCCAACAACTGCTGAGTTGGACGTTCCAAGATCAATACCAAGATACAAGCGTCTATTCCTTTGTGACTATTTCGGGTTCGACTAGCACGCGGCCAGTGCGAACGACTTTCATGTTTTCCATGATGGTTGGTTCTAGAGTTTTGGTGACGATGAGAGACACCCCGTCGTCGAAATCTTCGGCATTGTCCGCTGAAGCCGACATCCCTGTGTGAAACTCCTCGCCATCAAACTCGATTAACCTGAGCCCAAGCTGATCAAGCAGTGTTGCCAATTGGCGTTGGGAGTATTTCACTTGGCCAGCTAGTTTTCTGCCCTGCCCATCAGGTAGTTGCTCAATCGCCTTTTTAGAGACCTGGGTCAGTTTCCAGTATTCGACGCACATAAGTGCGACTGCTTCGGCAGGGAAGCGATCCCCATTGTACCCTACCATGACGAAACGATCCTTCTCGCTTCAGCTTGCAGTATGTCTGATCTGGATGCGGCTTCACGTTGCACAGAAGAAAGAACTCCGGACCGGTACCGAAAGCTCGAACATCTTAAGTTGTAGTCGTTGATCAACTGGTTGAAGCGGTCGATTTGATAGTTTGTCATTGACAAGGATCTCATGAAATCCAAGCGATCCCCTTGAAACGTGCAGTATCTTACCTGAGACTTGGTGAGAGTGCGCCCACTCCCAGCAGGCGGCTTTTCTTCGACGAAAGCATTTGTTGCGGAACGACTTTTTGTTGCCGAAGATGATCTTGTGGTTTCGACGCTTGTCGCAGGTGCAAAGCTGGATTTGCTTGATGAGGAAAAAAATGCGCCGTTTAAAGCTAAAACACCTACAACCACTGCAATAGTCGCGTAGATTCCCCATTCGATTCTGGCTCGCCGCTTCTTTCTTTCAATTTTCTGTTTAATTTGAAGAATTTCAGCACGGCTGCTTCCTTCGGCAAATTCCAACATCTCATTTAGAATCAGTAACATACCGGAAAGGTCACCTGATTTTCTATCGAGCTCCATCATTTTCCAGTTCCGATGAAGAGTGGCTCGGTCGTCCTTCAATTTCTTTTGTATGTCTTCAGGAGGAGCAGTTCCTTCGTGAGATAGCAGGCCATCAATTAGACGGAAGGCAGTTTCTGGGTCGTCACGATCATTGTTAATGAAAAGGGCTATATCCCGGACCATCAAGTAAGCAACCGAAGGGTCTTTCACGTTAATGATGGATTGCTCAAATTCCGTTACCAATCGCGAAAGAGACCCGCCCCGCCGCGCAGCTGTAAACCCGTTTCGCTTGATAAGTTTTTTAAACTGCTTATCCGCCTTGGCAACTTCACAAGCGTCTGCCAACGGCGCAAGAAGTTCGCTCATGCGCTTCTGAACGTCGAGGGCCTCAAGTTGCTCGACGTCACCTTTAAGCACTTCGGCAACTGATTCCAGCTCAGGGAAAGTCCGCAACAGTGCTTCCGAAAGAAGCCGAGCTTCGCTGTATTTTCCATGGGTGTTGGCGAGATCAAGACAAAGCGCCCTTACATTTTCATAGACGCGCTTGGATCGCCCCTCTTCATGCCCTTGGTGCTGTTCATATACTTGAACGGGTTGATTGATTTCGTCCCAAGCAACTAGAAGTTCAGAGATCGCCCTCACATTCTTTTGGAGGTCTCTGTCCACGCCCTTGGCCTGTTCAATGTGACGGTCAATTTGAGCGTTTATGTGAGCCAAGTCGGGCTCGCTTCGGCTGTCGTAGCTGCGAACCAAGTGCTCTAAGAATACGCTGGATGGATGCTCACAGAGTCCAGTCTCAACAATCGTCTCCATCAAGGCGCCAGGTCTGGAACTACTCCAAATACTTGCCGCGACTGTTTCGGAGTGCTTAATTTCGAGTTCTTTTAAGGCGGACCGCAATTGCGGGTCGTTAACAGCGGGAAAGCCTGATACTCGTCTACCCTCATTGATGACACGAATAATATGGGAAGGATCAATTTCATCCCAAGTTGCGATCAGCGAGTGAACGAGCGATTGCTCTACAGGAAGCATACCTGACAGATGTGCCAGAATATTCGCTTTCGCCAGTTCCGGCAGGTGAGTAATGACATCCGCAAGGCCGCTGACTTCATCGGTTGCCAATTGCGCGACGAGACTTGCGACCTGGGCATCGCTTAATTCGGGAAGCCAGGAGAGTTCTTCAACAAGCCTAAGTTTTGGCGTGACTAGACTTTGCTGCGCACGATGTATCTCTTCGGCATTAAAGATTTCTTCGAAAACAGCGTCGTCGGCAAGCTCAGAAATGTACGCGTGGTCGGCTTCGTAGTTTGCTTTTAGAACGTAAAAGGGGTTTGCTTTTAGGTTGAATCGTTCGTTCTTCATGCTTGACGGCGAACCTAATCGATAGTGAATTATCTTGGTTTGGAGGCACGTTAGGACGAAGCCCTCCCAAAGCCAATACCACTATAACCAGAATTTCACATTTCTTATTTCTACCTTTTGTTACATCCTTCATTCATGTTTTGGGATTGATAAGTAGCCTTACAGAGGTGATCTGCCCATACGTGTGGACAAGTAGAGCGTCGCCCGCAATGATTGGCAATCGGCGGCACTGGACTACCTGGACTAATCATGCGGCGCATCACTTCGCACCCCATTCCTTTTTCTCTGGTATCATTCTGATATGCCTTGACGCCGCCACAATCTTGAAGAGATTACCTCTACCAAAAGTAATGCAGACAAACTGAACACAATGAAAAAGTTAGCCCTCTCAGCGGCATTGGCTCTCGCTGCTTCATCTAGCGCGGCCGAAACCATCTTTCTTTATGATGACACACATGATCTGCCACCGCCCTATTCGCAGGGCTGGAGCGCCACCCCAGCGGATAGCATCTATCCAGATGGGAGTATCCGAGAAGTCTTCGTCCGTGGAGAGGGAAAGCGAGGAGATTTCTACGGTATACTGCACGTGAATTGCCCGGAACCAGAACGCTCCCATTGGATTGTGAGCGATGGGTTCTTGAATCCGGAAGACGTTCCTTTCCAGGCCATCACCATGCTCAGGCTTAAAATTTGCAGACATGGCGAAGGTGCGTAGGGTTCCGCCAACCAAACAAAAAAAACGATATTTCCAATTTACGAAAAGGTTAGAGATGCGCAGGTATCACCCAATTTGGTATGGTGTCGGGTTTTCTATGGTCCCGCTTATGGTCCTCTTTCTTGGGTACACCAATGTTCACCCTGAGCTCTACAGGGGTATCCCGACCAGTTTTGGAGGCAGCAATAGTTCCACTTTCTCCGGGATAGCTTGGGATGAAGATGATAAGGCAGATCCTCCTTTGGAATACATATCCGATTCATTCAAGGGCATTCGGATCACCACTGAAACTCCAAAAATCGCGTCCTTTTGGGATCTCTGGAATAAGCCAAGATCGGAAGTTGAATACGAATGGCAGTACAAAGTCAAAAATTTGACTGACAAAAAACTCAGAATCTCGGTTACTTACGAGTTGAATGGGACAATGGACGAGATCATAGCGACTTCGGATTCCTTCGAAATTGCAGAGCCTGGGGAAACCATCGAAATCAGGCATACCGACAGCTTAAACTACTATGAAGCTAGGCAAGTCACCGGTTCGGGGTGGAGGATCGGGAGAAGAGCAGTTCCCTAAGTCAAATACAAAACAACCTAGGAGTGTCATGGGTTGAATACCAACAATGAACTCGGTCCACACAACGCACTTTGGTTAGGCGATGGTGAGTGGATAAGCTGGGACGAAATCAACTGGCAGATTCAGTGCAAAGAATGGCGGGCCAAGTACCCAAATGCAAAGCTCTCTCTGGTGCCTATCTTTGAGCAACTGCTGGATATTGCAGCTGAGTACTACCACGTTACCGGAAACCACCTTCAGGTCTACGGGGATATCGGGGAGCTCTATGGCGCTATTACTTATGGTCTAGAGCTCCACAAGAATTATGCCCAAGGCTCTGACGGTCGCATGGGTAATGACTTCGTAGAAGTTAAGACGATCACACCTTTCAAGAACAAAGATGAGGTTGTCATCAACATGGATGGGAACTTCAGCAAACTTCTCGTGGTCAGGATAAATGAAGACTTCGAGTTATCCCACAAGCTTGTCGACCGGAAAGATCTCCCCAAAAAGAAGGGAAAAGCGACTATTGAGTGGAAAAAGATATGAAGGCGGTGAATACTACCGTTCGAGACCAAGAGCTCTCAGATTCAAATGGTGACGCCGCCCAGCGTTCGACCAAAATCAAGAGCGGGCCCGACTTGGTCGATCTGGACGAAATCCTGGTAAGTATTCTTGAAGCTATCTTCCAACAAACCAGCCGCGGGACGCGTATAGCAACGGGTGCCGCTCTCAACACGGCTGGTGGCGCCGCAGCAGTAGGAAGCATCACCGGCCTTGTCAGCACTCTTGGAACCGCTTCAACAGGAACCGCGATTGCCTCCCTTTCTGGGGCCGCCGCGAACTCCGCTACTCTAGCAGCTATTGGCGGCATCGTAGGTGGGGGCATGGCCGCAGGCGGTCTAATCCTTACCAGCGGCGGAATTGGGGCAGGTATTGCAGCAGGCATCTACGGGAAGCGGATGCTTTTGGGCAAGACGCGCACATTCGATGATTTGGAAGGTTTTGAAGCTCAAATTGTTCTGGCAATAACGGCATTCCGTAAGGGCATCCGCAGAGCGGATGGGGTTTTCTGCACCTTAAAGGACAAAGAAAAATCCGCGGTCAAAACAGCTTTTCTAGACGACCTCCTACAGCAGCTGACCACGCACTTGAAAGTCACCGCACAACGGGGCTTCCCGAAGACACTTACCTCCCGCCACCGGAACAAGCTTACCGACGAAACCCGAAGGCTGCGGGTACTTACGGACTATTGGACATGACGAAACGCCCCAAAATCATCATCGATCTGGACCGTTCACCCGCCATGGTCGTGGCCGGCACGCTCATTGCCTTGACGGGCCAGCTCACGAAATCACTGGATTCACAGCAAGAAATGGTGGTCGCCGCTCTAAAGCGCCAAGTCCCCTCTCTCCAAGATGCCTCCCTTGAGGAAATCTCCGACTACCTGGCGCCGATGTCAGAAGCCCAGCTTCTTGGGCTGACCAATGCGGTAAAGGGCGTGTATCATGAGATGCTGTTTGTTGCCGCTGAAAACGGTGATGGCGATGGCGTCACGGCCGAACTCTTCGGGGAAGTTAACCATCCGGGTGCTGACATAATCCTCACACAGGGCGGTGAGGTTGTTGAAGAAATTCAGTTGAAGGCTATCCAGAGCTATTCTGAATTCGAGCGCCACATGGACCGTTATCCGGAGATTGAAGCGCTTGTGACTGATGAAGTTGCGCGCAGGCTCGGCGACAAATCACTGAGTTCTGGTTTCTCCAACGAAACTCTGACTGATGAGGTTTCGGGCACTTTAGAAAACCTTGCTGGCGAAACAGAGGCCGAGCTAGCTGTTGAATCACTGGGCGCATCGGTCGCTGTCAGTGCCGCTATCTCAGCGCGTCAACTCCTCATGCGCGGATCGCTGGACAAGGATGAAGCCAAGAGAATTCTGGGAGATATCGGTGTTGGCACCGGCACAGCCCTGACCATCGATGCACTGATTGAACTTGTTTAAATACGTTTTAATCGAATCTCTCACCGCCGAGATAGCCTTAAAAAAGCAATTCCTGGTAGAGGAAGGATTTCTTCCAGTTCTTACGAGCAGGATGCCTCGCACTCAAAGCGTTGCGGGGCGGCAACACGTCTAACCAATTCTTTAGTCAGAAAATGTTGTATTTCTGAGTTTAATTAGAGCCGCCAATCCTTGGTAACTCGTGGCGATTTCAAGAATAGGGGGGTGACCTATTCTTGAGAAGTAAGGATTGGTCCGCCAGCCATTCTTGAAAAACACCTGTCAGAGCAAGAATAGTCTCGCTCGCTATCCTTGAAAAGTACAATAAATAACAAAAGGTTAGCTTATTGACTCGCTCGCTCGTTTGCACACTTAGTGATCTCACCTGCATCAAAGGAGATCAAATGACGGACGATAAGTATAATCAGGTATTCGAGAAGCTGCTTTCGGGCACTCAGATCGAGGAGCCTGACAACGTGGTGGCTGCCGCCAAAGAGTATCTAAAGCGAAAACGTCGCATTTCGCACCCGGAAGGGGATTTTGACAACGGTGGCCGATTTTACCTTTCGGATGAAGAGCGAGTTGCATGCTGTGTCGGAATTCGAGAACCCTCACGTTCCTACCCTTACTCTGAAATGATGCATGGGCGCAGCCTGCGCCATGTAGCCAAGCTCTTCGAGACAGACGAGTTGGAAGTACGCCGGCTGGCAAAACGAATTGAGAGCGAATTCGAAGCCGCGCCCTAACGACTAGGCGCAGTCCCCCCGATCCACCAGCAAAAACTAAGGTTTCAACAGGTGATGAACAAATGTTCATCGCAGGTCCTTCTTTTGCCCAGTGAAATCAGGCTGCGCCACTTCGCAATTCGCCTCAGGAGGAAAAACGACAACCGCAAACTGAAATCAACCCAATGCCATGGACTTTTGTTGATGGCACGCCCTGCCTTCATTCTCGACACGGTGGAGGCTTCAAAACACGATATCAGGCAAAGGAACCAAAATGATCGAAATTGCACTGAGTAAGAAACCACCTTTCGCGCCCTTTCAACAGGAAGGGGGCAAACTGCATTTAGCCAGCGATGACCATGAGAACTTGCGAGCGACAATTCTCTATAGCGCAAGAGATCTGACCTCTACGGAAATCAGCTCGCTGCGGACAGGAAAAACCCGAATTGCCATTACACCTATCAAGATTGATGGCTATGTTCTTCCGATTTTTGTTGTCAAAAATGACCAGGGGTACTTTGAGTGCCCTTATGCGCTAGGTTTGGAAGCGCCCGCAGATCAACGGCGGATCGCGAACGCCCTGGCAAATGTCAACTCTTTGACACACGAGGAGACTTGGCTCCTAACCATAATTTCTACGGAAATGCGAACAAATGAAGTGGTTGGAATCAGGTTTTCTAGCCTTTCGTCACGGTTCTGGAGAATAGCCGCTGATGCGATTTTAGCTTCGAGGTCAGTCTCTCAAGACGTTCAAAATCGCATGCTCCCAATTGCCTACGCCAAGTGCCCGCGTTCCAAAGATCTCTTCAAACGTGCTTTGCATAAAGAGATATTGGGAACAAAAGGAACTCGTTGACTTCCAAATAACCGGGTGCTGACTAGTTTATTCAATCAGCGCCCGGACACCGAACGGCAATCAGGTTTGCGATCAGCTGCATTGGGTGCATTTCGATTGTTGCTCGCCGTGGTCATGACCGTTTCGGCGAATATGCGGCAATCAAATAGTTGGCCATCGTGGTCGTCCCGCCTGACAAACAAAAAACTTGAGTATTGCAGAATCCAACGAAAACCTTCGGACCTTAAGAACAGGACAAGTAGAGAAGTCGCTCGTTTCGATGAAACTTCAGTTTAAACATCTTTTGGTAGCTTGCTGACGTAGTCAAAAGAGAGAACAAAAAATGACTGAAGATCGAGCAACACTTGCTACCGCCATTGAAACTTTGGCCAGTTTGGCCACTCGTCACAAACAGAACTCCGGGATTGTAGCTCGGGATGTGTTGATGTTTTGCGTGGAGCCAGCATGGTATCCGTTTGACCCCAGCTGCCTGATGTCATTTGATGCAAAACATGCGGAGTGTGCAGTTGAAGCCATTCGTTACGTGCTGACCACCCGGCACAGCATCCAGTCCTTCCTCGACAAAGATGTGTTTGATGAGTTGCGTGCTGAATGGACCCAATCTCACCAAGATAAGGCGGCTTGAAATGACCGTCTACCAATATCCAGCGGGTCGCTGAAATTACCATTACCTGCGCGTGACGGCGCTTTACCTTGACCTTCGGCAGTCGCATCCTTAAGTTGCTTCGTCCGAGAGGAATACAATTCATGTGCTTTTCGACATTGAAATCTGAGTATGAACAGTTCGCTGTGGCGAACTCGATATTGCGCAACTGATCCATTTGGCGCCGCGTTCTGTGGTGCCTTCCCAGTTGTATTCAGATTGATGTCGAAAAGGACACTTAATGGCCTGTCAAAAACAGAACCCTACCGCCGCCTTCCCAGAATTTAACGAAATCTTCGCCAGTGCCTTGGAATACTTGGACGAGAATACTGGTTGGCTGGAGGTCACGAATTCCGACGATAAGGAAGAAGGTCCCTGTTCCATCTGGCAGTCTATTTCTGGCCAGTATGACGTAGCTTCGGTAGCAGCGCTGGTGCGGTTGTTTGCAACACTCCCCCGCGCTCCGGGCGAACTTGTGGAATCTGTTTACCAACCTTTCGCGGTGACGGTGATTGAAACCGAGGACCTAGCCTGGGTTTTCTCAACACGGAAGGCACTAAACAGCGGTCTGTTACCGGCAATCCGCAGCAAACATAAGTACTTGCCAAAAATTCAGGCGGTGTCTCACGAGGTTCCATCGATTGCCAAAAGACGCGCCGCACGTGATGAGTTTGCACGGGAAGTAGAGGAACGATTGGCGAAACGGGAACCAGTCATTTTCGTTACCGACCGTTCGGATTCATTGCCGGATGTGGCGAAGGAAGCCGCTACCAATTGGAAGTCCCTGGCGTCGTTGACTTGGCCCATGGTCCGCAGACTGCATGAGATTTTGCATGGTCGAAAGGAACGGCGGCCCGAAATCTTGAATCAACCTGCGTCGTCTGACACTGGTTTTCTTGCGCGTGCAAAACCGGACAGCTTGGCTCTGGCAGCGCGCCAGCTGGATTTTGCCCATGTTGTTTCTGCAATCGAGAAATCTTCGGGAAAAGAACTATCAGTTGCCAACCCTGATGCTCTCAAAGACGTCAAAGGCTTAGGTGACTCCCGCATCCTGCTGGAGCAGCTTGCCGCCGACATGACAACTTGGGCTGCTGGTGATGTAGAGTGGTCAGAGATCCCTCGGGGCACCTTGCTTTTTGGCCCTCCGGGAACCGGCAAAACGTTCACAGCCAGCAAGCTTGCTGAGCAGACAGGTTTTCACTTTATTGCTACCAGCTACGCGGACTGGCAGAAACATGGGCATCTGGGGGACTTTCTAAATGCCATGGCCAAGTCCTTTGATGAAGCTCGCGACAACGCTCCCAGCTTGCTTTTCATTGACGAAATCGACAGTTTTACAGATCGCGAAACAGCTGCGGGTGACAATGCCGACTACACCCGCGCCGCGGTAAATGCGCTTCTTGAGAAGCTCGATGGGGTTCGTTCGACAGAGGGCGTTCTGGTTGTTGGAGCGTGCAACAGCTTTGACAAGCTCGATTCTGCATTGATCCGATCCGGGCGGTTCGATCTGAAAGTTGAAATGAAGCTTCCAGATAAGGCGGTGTTCGCTGAAATCCTGGACGGCCATGTCGGTGCTGCTGTGTCCAACCAAACGTTACATGAGGTTTCCGCTCATTTGGTCGGATGCACCGGTGCCGATGCCGCCGCCGTTGTGCGCCAGGCCAAGAGTCTGGCGCGAGGCCAGAAGCGAGAGTTAACCGACCAAGACCTCCTAACAGCGGCTTGGCTTTTTGCTCCGGCTCCGCTTCCTGAGGATCTGCGAAGGGCGGCCATTCACGAAGCAGGACATGCAATCGTTGGTCATGCTCTCGGACAGGGCGTCCCCATTCGAGCAGAAATCGGTTCTCAAGGCGGGTCTGTTGAATTCCATGCTAAAGGGAATTACCCAACCGCGTCAGAGCTGGAAGCACTGATTTCAACCGCTCTGGCGGGCCGTATTGCGGAACGTGTCTTTCTGAATTCCGTCTCGACTGGGGCTGGTGGGGATGAAGGCAGCGATCTGGCGAAAGCAACTCTGCTTGCCGTTCAGATGGAAAACCAATTTGGGTTTGGTGCGCAGCGACTGCTTTGGCGCCCCGTTGAGATCAATGAATTGAATTCGCTGTTCACCGAGCCCGAATTTACCCACAAGGTAGCTCTTCGACTGGAACGAGCAGAGAAGACAGCAAAGACCGCTATTCTAAAGAGCAGAAAGGAGGTCACGGTCGTGGCAACGGCCTTGATGGAGCACCGGCAATTGGGTCCGAAGGATTTGGAAGCTATTCTGACTCCAACGGTCGGTCGGCACGATCCCGAGGCTTCCACGAAAGTCTCGTGCAAACAGGACGTGACGCAATCACCGTCGGATGTACAGGCTTTCTAGGCAGGTTCTTGCGGCTTCCAATGTGATGCTGGAGGAAGTCAATGCTTGTTGCTGACTACTGCGTTTTCAATCGAATACTGGGTTGGAGCGGATGACCCAAAAGGTGGTTTGTAACTGCCGGACATTCGCTCTAGTCCGCCGAGGTACACATTCTTGCCGAAGATCACCGGCTGCCCTTTCTGCCCGCGCCTAATTTCAAAGCCTTGCCTGCGCAGTTCTAACAAGAGCGCATCCGCAGGCCGTTCGTCCGCCACTTTACCGACATGCGCCCGGATCGCAGGGAGCTTTGCGGCACGTACATCCAAACAGGTTTTGCCGGTCACCTGATCCAACTTGCGTTCCAACGATCTATGATGATTGTTCGAGAAGGCAGCCACCGCGCGGTAGTTCAGCCAGTCGTCTTCCTTCATCATTGATTTAACTGCGGCCCACCTTAACGCAGCCTCAAACATCGCCAAGTCCAATTCCGGGCGGGCCTTTTGAAGCTCTCGAAACACTTTGCGATTGAACCTGCCAGGAACCACTGGGTGTTCCAACCTGATTTCACAAACCCTAGACACCTTTTCGTTCCGTATCTTGAAAAAAGAGCTATCGAGAGTTTGCAGTGTTTCAGCATGTACTTCCGGTACGGCCAGATGCCAGTGCTGTTCATTTCCCGACCCGGATGCACGCGGCTTGTCGTGTTGAACAACTGCTATTCGATTTGCGGAAGTCTTTGGGATGCTGAACTCACGGCAGAGTTCACAGATCACGAGCGCCAGATCACCGGTTGTCATCTTCGCACCTGGTGACACGGTGAAATGCCGAACCGCAAACGCTTTGCCGGCCAGCTTGGAGATCTCGCCCATGGTCAAAATGTCGTGGGGGCACCCTCGCAACCAGGACACTCTTTCGTTGTCTTTTTGATCGGAAAGATAGTTCGCTATCTGCCTGGCTCGACCAGCTGGCACTCTCGTCGATTTGATGATCATTGAACCCGCTCCAACAGATGAGCGCGGATTTCGGCCAGACTACCGTGTGTTTTCTGTATTAAACTCTTGGTGCTTCTCAACTCCGCTGCGGAGAATTCTCCGCATGCAGACATTTCTCCGAACCTGCGCACCACCGATCTCAAGTCCGTGCTGATGTCGATGAGGAGCGCCAAAAACTGAACTGCATTCTTCAGCTCAGATTGAACCGGCTTCTTGGATCGTCTTCGCCTGGCGCGCTCCAGAGGCAGATCCGCATTGTACCCAAGTGCTTCAGCGATCAGTAGCCGGGCGCAGGATGTTGTCGAAATACCTTGGTTGGCCGCGCGTTCCCTAATTGCGCTGAATAGACCCTGATCGACCCGCAGACCTATCATCTCCGTCTGCTTCCTTATTGCTGTTCTCTTCAATTTGTAAAACTCCTCTGCTCAAATCCGGCTTGCAGCACGACTGGCTAAAACCGGTTGCAAAAGAATGTGTCAGGCCGCTTGCAAGGCACAAAGACGGCGCCGTTCTGGCACACGGTGCTTGTTCTTTGCGAGCAGTCGACAATCTGATTTCCAACACCAGGGAGATTTTGGATGGAAGAAATTGCTCGCGTCACACTGTACAAATCGGTCTTGTTTGGTCGACCGGGTGCGCCTGTATTTCTTGGCGTTTTGGAGCTTGATGATCAGCATTTGATCACGGTCGCCGACATTGAAATTTTTCCAGGCCGCCAGGCGGAGGTCTTCCTACAATTCCATGCTCACACGGAACAAGGCGCCTGTATCTACAAGGGAAAACTGGAATTGATGGAACAGAATGGTTCGGGTGATCCAAACATGGTCGGTGCTGTTAGAATCGCTGAGCGCGACTTCTTGTGTAATCTTTGGGTGTCTGCGGAAGATTTGAAGACGAAGTCTCTGAAGTTGAGTTTTTTAGAAAACGTAAAGCAGGAACAGTCGCCGCGACCGTCTAGTGTAATTCGGAAACGGCTGATCAGACCCAGGTTTCCCGCATCGAGCATCCCATGATCGAGGCCGGATTTGGCCGGTGTATCAGAATGAAATTAAACAAAAACATCACGACCTCGATCAAGCGTGCGGGATCAGGTGATACATCTCACTGAATACCAGCGAGACATGAATGATGACTGCTGCAACGTGCAGTTGGTGATAGATTTCCTTTGCAATCTGGATCATGGCGTCTCCAATCATGATTGTGTCTAGTGGGACTTTTGTGCCAAAAATTTAACTGTGTGTCAATAGCACAATTGACACAAAGCGCATCTATACCCATTTTGAGGGCAAGGAGAATCATATGACCGACGACGTTGAAAAAGAGAAAAACGTTAGACTGCATATCTACCTGCCTCAGGATGAAATCGATGCGATTGACGATTGGGGGTTCGACCATAAAATTCGTGCGCGAACCAAGGCGATCCGAGAGCTAGTGAAATTGGGGTTGGCCGCCTCTACGACAAAAAACGGCTGACTAAAATACACCTAGATCTTACCTGTTGCGCCGCCGTCGAAAGAAGTCGGTGTCGGACAGGATGGAGCCTATTCCAAACCCACCCGTACCCAGTGCCTGACACAGAACATGTTCTAGACGTTTAGAGTTAGTCGTGCGGCAGCGACCCAACTAAAGCACGGCAATCCCTGTATGGCACTTCCGCGTTTCGACGGAATTCCGTTTCAACGACGGAGTAAAATGTAAAATCCGGCCACGTGGCGGCGCTTCGGAAACAGCTGTCGTTGGGTTCCCTGTTGGGCTACACAGACCATCAAAACTGCTGCTCCCTTCGCGCAAGAAACTATGACTAATTTAGCTGTCGAGCCTCCGATGCATCAGCAACTATTGCAGGGCAGTATCGTGAACGAAATTCATTTCACTTCAGCTTATCGCACTCGCTCAACAAGCTTAGCGCTGTCTCAAGTCGATCTGGTGTCGGTTCGGGTGGATTTCCCTGTTTTGTCGTGCCTGGGGTAAGAGTCCATCCACCTTCATCCATCACAACCTTTAGTCGTAGAATTCGTTTTCCGCGCGACCTTGCATCCGCAAGTCCGCGTCCTACTGACCAATACGAATGTTGAGCTAGGATCCAGACCTCAATAACTCGGGTCAGAAACCCAGATGGTGTTAAATCTTTCCACGCGTCTGCGTCTCGCTTCGCACGACACAGTGGAAGCCTGTCGGCGCTTTCGAAGTCGTAGGATTGGTTAGGCGCTTCTTTTAAGCAGAAAACCAAGGCACACAGGATAATGTTACAGAGCTGCTTGTCGTCGCGAGGTTTTCTGTGCAACTCGACTTGTATTTGACGTATCAGGTCAACGGGGTTCGTGCCCGAACTCACGGACTGTACCCAGTCACTGGCAGTTCTCGGAAGCTCCTCAGTCGGCTCAAGTGCGCCAATAAATGCCTCTGCGATTTGTGCACTTCTCATTGGCCCGTAAAATAGAACACCAATAATCCAGAAAAATAGGCTTTCCAACGCAAGGCGGAAAAGTTGGCGCACCTGGAGTGTACGCCATTCATCCGAAATTTCTGGCCTGCTAGACGTAGATTTCCACGCAACGGGCAAATCCGCCATGCGCGTGCGAAGTTCCTCTGGCGATGGGTCGGTTTTCCCGAGATCCGAATATGCCGCAGCCAGCAGCGCAATCCCTTTACGCCGAATATTGTTTGCCTCATTGCCACCCAACCGGCGAAACATCGTTTTCCGCTCGATTTTTGAAGGATTGTTCATACTCCAAAGCGCTCCCCAGCGATGGGCATCTTTTCTTCTGACTTTAACCGCGCCCAATTTGCTAAATGCACTGTGTCCGAGTTCATTGCGAAAGGCGCTTTCAAACTTGTCGAGAAGTGAATCCAAATTCGGGTTGGGTTGAAACACCCCAGATCCTTTTTCCACAGGGATTAGCCATCCAAGTGTACGGAGACTAGGGCCGTAGTTCAGGGGAGAAATGAAGCCTGTGGAGTAACGGCGCATATTCCTTCTCTCTTCCCATTCCTTGCCACCAAAATAGTAGCTTTTTTCCGATATCAGGGTCTGCATGGCTTGCCGCCCCGGAATGTCGGCCTCAGGGTCATTAAGAAATTGCGACCAAGCGTAGATCGCTTCAATGCGGTCTACGAAGTCCCGCATCTCCGCGTCCATCGCACCCATTTTGTCTTCTTTTTCGACGATAGTCCTGACGCGCCTCCAAGCCCAAGCCATGATAATGTAGGGGCGGATATGCCGTGCCACGTTGTTAAGATCTGGAAGCACGCGATCCATAAGGTCAAAGTTGATCTGACGCAGACCAAGAGGGTCAACACCACCAGGTTTTGTTTTGGATGGCGCCACGACGCGACACTCCGCCTGTTGGCGTGTCTCTTCGAGTAGGTCCTCAAGCGATGGCATTCCTAGCAATCCCTGTTGAGTATGATATGAGCGCAGCAATCGCAGCAAGTGACACCTTCGGTGCGTAACTCATGGCGAGCTGTTGCGGGTAAGAGGATATGCTTGCGCGGGCAGAGGTCAGTTGGCGCTTCAAGGATAGTGAACTTGGAAAAATGGGCCGGGTCGTCAATTGCGCTCTGTAGCTGTGGCCAATACTTAGAAGCTTTTAGGCTGTCGAACCCATTTTTTGGACCACATGCGGTAACTGCGGCTATGTAATCACGAAGCTGCTCACCCATCGTTTTGGCATTGCGCACTTTCGAGAGCTCCGCAATGAGATCGATTTTAGGGTTCAAGACATCGATAAAGGCGGAAATGCAAGATGGATCGACGGTTAGACTGTCGGGGGTCAACCCTAATTTGAGTAAGTAGCGTCGCGCAGCTTTCTCACCAGAGCCTCGATGAGAATGGTCATGATAAAGAAGAGCCGAGGCAAGGATCATGTCCGCCTCTGGGCCTTCCACAGCAACAATCTGATTCAGGATACTCCGCATCCAAGACTGAACTGCCGACGGTTCAGGTTGGATACGTGCTGTGAGAAAATGAGCCAGCGACAAAGCAACTGGAGCATTTCGTCCTTCGAAGGCAGGATCGAGCATCTTTTCAAGAAGCTCGTTAAAGTATTTTAGCGATTTTTCTTTGCTCTTATTGTCTCGCAAAATTTGTTTGGAACGCGCTGCTGTATCCACTTCCTCGCTATCTTCGTCGGTGACATCGCCGTTTGGCCATGGTCCACGATTTTGAGCGAATGAGGCGCGAAGTAAGTCCATTGCCCTCTGCCAGGCAAGGGTCGGGCCTAAGTCCTGAATCTCTCTTGAATTGCTTGCAGTTGCGGCCTCAGGTCTAAGGTCGCAGGCAGAAATAAAAGTTGCACTTGGAGAAGCGTCCTCGGTCGATTGTCCGCCGAAGCCTTTTGTTGTTGTATTGGGTAATCGCTTAGGATCTTCGTTAAACCAAGCAAGAATTGCAGCAACATCGGCGGGAGTATCGGTACTCGTTAGTACCGCCATTAGTTTGGCAGCCATAGGACCAGCGCGGCGAACCAGTTCCAACGCAACCGTGACTGATAAAAAACCCTCCCACACCTTTGGGCCTTGAATTAATCGAAGAATAAGCCGCCCGGTTCGAACCGACTCAAATTCGACACCGCTAACCTTGATGCGGAAATGCCCATTTTCGTCTACATGGGCCTCACCAATTTCTTCGGTACCCTGTGGATCCTGGACATGGGCTTCAGTTTTGCCAGCAGTTACATTCGTCAAAACACGGCCAACAATAACATCGCCATCTAGCTTCGCTGCCAGGATGCCTACTCCGTTTGCTTCGACGATATCCACCTCACTGTCTTCCACCGGCCAAGGCGTGGGGCGCACGCTAGGAGATGTTTGCCAGTATGACTTTGCAAGCCTCTGTACGCGAAGTACGCTGGCTTCAACGTTGCCTCCAAACAATCCAGCTTCAGTGGCGTTTGCACTGCCTGAAAGAAGAAGCCGCCCTCGACGACAGACAATTTCGATTGCTTTACCGTGAAGCCGTCGCTCATCACCAGCCATATGCTGAACGCTGATCGCTTTCCAATCCTCTATTGCGTCAAAGGGCCAAGCGGATGCCGAACTGCCCCAAACGCTCCCCGCTGGGTGTGAGTGAAGTTGGATATTGTCGCAGCCCATCTCGGTGGCCAATCTAGACAGTCCCCTCCCGTCCAGATCAAAGTAGGGGGAAGCGATTGCTATCCGCGTCGCCCCTCCTAAGTCGTCGGCATAAAGCGCGATTTGTTCAGCGATTGGCGAGTCCAAGCTGTGCAGTAGGCGGTAACTGCCATCACGAAGACCTCCGGTTGCTGTTTTACGCAGATCTTCTGCGATCTTATAGCTAGCTTCCCCCGCAGACGTTGCCACGTGATCAGAACTCGCTAGTGCTTCAAAGAAGACCACTGCGTCATCAAAGGCCTCGGCGGCAAAACTTGGGTGAAGGTGCTCAATGACTTCAAGGTTTCCACCCCAGCCTGAAAACGTGAGGTTCCCCGAACCTATAAGCAAATGCGCGTCGTCCTTTTGCGCCAGCACACTCACTTTGGGGTGAAAAATACCCGGTCCACGCCGGACAACAGGTGCGATTTCATAGTCACGACCGACACGGCGCGCGCCCTCTTCGCTCAGGGCAGATCGAATACCTTCAGGGTCAGAGAGTATCAAAGCCTCACAGGCCCGGCCGCGCACCAAGGCATCTAGTATTACCGCTTCAAAAAACGAAAGGCTTAAAGCGTAGGTTGTAAATGCAACGCGCGTCCAGGAAGAGGCAATTAGGAGATCAACTGGATTCATTGGAAACTATTTTCTCACAACATATATTGCCTACAATAACTTACATAAGCCCTTCGCGAGAGACGATGCGAAATGGTTTTAGTTGGAAAAATTATAATTCCTGTCCTTCAATAGCGCAGTATTCAGCACAACCAGGCTTTTGTGATCCGGGTACGGTTTTCGGCAGGTAACAAACAAACCAAAATCGAAATCTCACTCAGGGAAAGGTCTTGGGACATGCCATCACCTAGCCAAGTTAGCCCTTTCTCTCACTTCGGAACTTGTTAATTTTGTGGCAAATTTTAGCTCGACCTACGGCGGAGGTGCTTTGACTTGACGTGAGTTTACATGCAACTTCTTCGAGCGAATGTAGATTTCCATTGCGATCAGAGCGCCCAACTTTCGAGAGCAAGGAAAATAAGAACAACCACCCTGAGTTGCCCGGATCAGAGATTTAGGTCACACCACATTTGCTAGTTCAAAAGAGATACAGCTTACTTTGTGTGACCATTCAAAATTCTAGTCCGAATTGACCTCAAACAAATACTCAGGGAAGGGATCTGGGCCATCTAAAGGATCAGATTCTGCCAGGCGCTGCTCGTAATACTCTTCTGCAACAGATTGCAGGCTTTGATCCTGTAGCAAACATCTAATTGTAGCGTTTGAACTGTACTTTATGTCCGCAGCGCGCTCTGCATGCTGCGCGGTTCTTCTAAGAACCAGAGCCCCATGCCCATCGTCACGTTTGTAGATGCCGTCACTTTCCCCTTGAACAGCCACATCGAATGCGCCCAAGGGGTCGCTGGCCTCAAATTTTATTCGAAGTTCATCATCGTAGATCGACAGCAACGCGTCGTCGCGCCTTTTCTCAATGTCGGTAACCCATGCTCTATGGAGTTCCCGCACAAGTTCCCGTTGCTCGTGCCGGCTCATCACGGCGTCGAGATGTTCATGCAGAGTGTTTCGCCATCCGGTTAGCCATTCCGGGTCTGAGAACACCCCGAAATAGCGGCATGAATCCTCCGGTATTCCGCGCTTCAAATCCTCCACAAATTTCTCAACTTCATCGTGATAAACCGGCTTTGGAGCTAGGAGGCGGAAGAAGTTCAACGAGTTCAACCGAAGGGCGGTCCTATCAAAATGCCCCCAATGCGACTTGTTCATGAGTTCGTCGTAGGCGGAAAGTACAAGTGCATCCGTGTCCGCAGAAAACAGCGGTAATGCGGACAATTCGGTGATTTTGTCCAAGTCGGGTGTGGATCCTCCAGTTTTGGGATCGTATTTTTTAACACGCCCCAACCGAGCCCGGACGCGTTCAAAAACCGGACTGTTATACGCATTGGGATCACATCTTTTTGCTGCCATGGAAACTATAAAGAGCAACATCCTGTGGCGGAGTTCACGAAGCGTTCCATAGTCTCGCGACCATTTGATGGCCGATTGTTCATAAGACTTGTTGTCTGGCAGCAGCTTGTAAGCCGTGATGCAGGTTTCAAATGCCTGATCCTCCAGACTCCTTGAAGCATCAGCTTCATCAAAGGCCAATTCTTCGTAATGCCGTTCTGCCGCGCTAAGGACATCCGCATCTTCGCTCATAACCTTGTAGCGCGTCGCTTTTCGTGCGGCCTGCTTGGATTTCTCAAGTAGGAGCCGGCTCTTCTGAAACCAACCACCTGGATGTTCGGAATGCACGTCCAAGACTTCTTGGATCAATGGTTCAGCAATTTCCATCGCACCAGCCGCCAGGTAGTGCTCGGCCGCAATACAAATGGCATCGGGGTTCCCTTCTTGGTACGCCTCGCTCCATCGAACCTTTTCGAGAGCCCGAACGATATGAAGTGGGGCCGCAGGTGCGCTTGTATTTGACGCCTGCCCGGAATGTGTCGATGACATCATTTGTTTAAGGCTCATCTCATGAAAAGCCTTACCGGATTGCAGCGCTTGCCTTAATTTAGGGAACTGAGACTTGGCGTGTTGATACGCGTCGGCCAGAAATGTGATTTCTGCCTCCCGCGCTTTCAATTTCCCTTCAACTACCGACGTGTTTCCGGAGGCAACGTCTTTAACGCCCGTATTATTGAAGCCAAAGGCAATTTTAAGGATCGCGATGTTCTCAAAAACACTCATCGGTACACGGTTCGGAAAAAGGTCCTTGTGCTTGTCTACTGGACTTCTGACCGATTCAATGAATGACTTTCTTGTCGCGTCGTCCCCAGGCCAAAGCCCGACATTTGTAAGCGATTGAATTACACGGGCACGAATTGAGCTGGCAGTTGGATTGTCATTTTTCATGTTCATTTCTCATCACTGCTGCACTTACCGGCGTTCTGCACAGAAGGGGATTCATATTGAACTCTTTCTGAGCAGGCCAGGCGAATATCTCGCCGAAAGTTCTGGAAAGATCGAAAGTCACTTGGAGTTGTCGACACGGTTACCCTCCGCCCGTTGGGGGCAGTCAGTACACCATGCTTCTTTCCTCTTCGGTAACGCCATCCCAATCGCTGAAGATCTCTAGCGAGGGCGTTGATCATCTTGTCCTTGCTGTAAATTGTCATCTGTTTAAACACCTCAACGCATGACCGGGAGGGTCGTTAAACTCCCCACCCGGTGTTGTCGTTTTTTTAACGCTTGATGGGTTTGCTGGCTGCGCGCTGTGCACGAGCGGCAAAACTCTTGGTCGACACTTTTCCGCCGCGCGACTTGGCTGTTGCCGACTGAATTCTCGCAGCAGCCGAACCTGTCATTTTGGTTTTCGGAGAGGATTGTTTTGAAGTAGTACCCATTTTTTGCTTCCTGTCGTCTGTTCTAAGGTCAGGTGGCTCGGTTTTAACGTTAGATTCGACCACCAGATTCCGTTCTGGATGTGTGACTCTCACATCAAAGCGATTTTTTTTCGTGGATTTTGGTTGGCGCTGCGGCGTGCCCTGTCGGCGTTCCGAATGCTCGCTTAGCGGACAGATGATCTACATAGAACAAGGACTGGGAAGGTGGTTCAAACCCAACAGTAAGAAGTCTGTACACGTTAGGCGCCGTGGAAACAGACTATGAGATCTATTCCTCTGCGCATTTTTCCGAATTTTACAGAAATGTTCTTCAAGCTCAGTCCAAAAATCCTTCGTACTTTGGCTGGTATTCCGCAACTGGAAATTGCAGAATCCGACCCAGCAGCCACATCGTAACCAGGTGTGGCGCGGGTAGATTCAGGATCGACATTTTTTGTTTAGGACAGTTTGTGAAACTCGAAGAAATAAAACCTGGTAGCAGAGTTTCTGGGGTAGT
Organism: Ruegeria sp. O4; assembly: GCF_056535125.1. Classification (NCBI taxonomy): domain Bacteria; kingdom Pseudomonadati; phylum Pseudomonadota; class Alphaproteobacteria; order Rhodobacterales; family Roseobacteraceae; genus Ruegeria; species Ruegeria sp. O4. The sequence continues at coordinate 25,208 of NZ_JBQERO010000018.1, forward strand.
TCCCGGACAACCAGTCGAAATCGTATCGGTAGAATGGATCGGAGCCCAGGCCGTTAATATTGTTTTCCGTTCGGCAGCTGGGCAAGTCTCTGAGAGCACAATTTTTCGAGACGATGAGCACAGGCTGGAGGTCTTAGAGCGCGGACGGAGCTGGTCGTTTGATGCGGACGGCTCAATGCTGCGTTTGGTAACCGAAGCGAATAGGATTAAGTTAGCTCACTTCTTTGATCCCTTTCTCGCAATTCACACTAGCCTTGTTGATCCGCTTCCTCATCAAATTTCCGCGGTCTACGGAGAAATGCTGCCCCGCCAACCGTTGAGGTTTTTGCTGGCCGATGACCCTGGCGCGGGTAAAACAATCATGGCAGGCCTGTTGATCAAAGAATTGATCGCCCGAAGTGACTTAGAGCGCTGTCTCATCGTTGCTCCCGGAAGCCTTGTCGAGCAATGGCAAGATGAACTTGGTGAGAAGTTCAATTTAGAGTTCGACATTCTTACGCGGGACATGATTGAGAGTACGAGATCCGGAAACCCGTTCGACGATTGCAACCGCATGATCGCCCGTTTGGATGTTCTAGCTCGCAACGAAGAGCTTCAAGAAAAGCTGCAATCTTCAACCGAGTGGGATCTGATTATCTCCGACGAAGCTCATAGGATGTCAGCAACATTCTTTGGGAATGAAGCTAAGTTCACTAAACGATATCAGCTCGGCCAGAAGTTAGGCCAAGTCTGCCGTCATTTTCTGTTGATGTCTGCCACTCCACACAACGGGAAGGAGAAAGACTTTCAACTTTTCATGGCGTTGTTGGACGGTGACCGGTTTGAAGGGCGTTTTCGGGATGGCGTTCATGTTGCCGATGTCGAGGATATGATGCGGCGCCTCACAAAGGAGGAATTGTTGCGATTTGACGGTCGGCCGCTTTTCCCTGAACGGCGTGCTTATACGGCTAAGTATGAACTCTCGCCTCTGGAGGCGGAACTCTACTCCGCCGTTACGGAATATGTGCGGAATGAGATGAACCGAGTCCTGAGGTTTGCTGAGGAAGACGGAAGAAAGCGAAACAACGTTGGGTTCGCATTGCAAATCCTTCAGCGCCGCCTCGCTTCGAGCCCAGCTGCCATATACCAGTCCCTCAAACGTCGTAGGGAGCGCTTGGAAAGTGAGCTTGCAGAAGCTCGGCTTGTTGTCAAAGGGAAGTCTGCATCATTCGATCAGCCGAAAATCAGCGATGAAATGTTGCGAAATTTGGACGAGTATGGGCAGCACGAAATCGACGAGCTTGAAGAGCTTGTAACCACAAGCGCGACCACTGCCGAAACCGTCGAACAGTTGGAACTTGAAGTTGAAACGCTTAAAGGCCTTGAAAGTATGGCTTTGGGCGTTTTGGGTTCTGGCCAGGATACCAAGTGGCAACAGCTTGACCGCATTCTAAATGACGATCTAATGACCGATGCCGATGGGCATCGGAGAAAGCTCATCATATTTACTGAGCCCAAGGACACGCTGGAATACTTGCGTCAGAAAGTGACCGCTAGGCTCGGGCGTCCAGAAGCTGTGGATGTCATACACGGTGGAGTTTCACGCGAAGAGCGCCGCAAGGTGGTCGAACGTTTCATGCAGGATCGCGAACTGTTGGTTCTGATCGCGAATGATGCAGCAGGAGAAGGTGTAAACCTTCAGCGTGGCCACCTCATGGTCAATTATGATCTGCCATGGAACCCCAATAAAATTGAACAACGGTTCGGCCGAATCCATCGGATTGGTCAGACAGAAGTCTGCCACCTCTGGAATCTCGTTGCGAACGACACAAGGGAAGGCGAAGTCTACGCTCGACTTCTCGACAAACTTGAGGCGGCCCGAGAAGCTTTGGGTGGGCGCGTCTATGACGTTCTTGGTGAACTGTTTGAAGAACGCGCGCTGAGAGACTTGCTATTTGAAGCGATCCAATACGGTGAACAAGACGAGGTTAAGGCACGGTTATTCGAAACGGTCGATGGTGCAGTGGATCAGAGCCACCTTCTACATTTGCTGCAACAAAGGCAGCTCACCAACGACACCATGCCCGAAGCTCGTGTGCAAGAGCTTCGCCTCGAAATGGAACGCGCCGAGGCGCAGCGGTTGCAACCCCACCATGTACAGAGCTTTTTCGTTGAAGCTTTCAAACAGTTGGGCGGACAAATCAGAGCCCGCGAAGAAGGTCGCTGGGAAATTACGCATGTTCCATTATCCGTACGGGAAAGAGATCGGCAAATTGGTTTAGGTGCGCCACTACAAAAGAAGTATGAGCGTATCTGTTTCGAGAAAGACAAAATCAATCAGCAACCTGTCGCAGCGTTCGTTTTTCCAGGTCACCCGTTGCTTGAGGCTGTGATTAGCATCGTCCGGGAACAATATGAGCATCTAATGAAACAAGGTGCAGTTCTGGTCGATGACAGTGACGATGGAACCGATCTCTCTGCGCTTTATTTGCTGGAGCACAGCGTACAGGATGGCCGGCTCACTAGCTCTCAAAACCCAAATATCCTCTCGCAAAAACTTCAGTTTGCTTCGATTGGAGCATCGGATCAGGTAACCAATGCGGGGATAGCTCCTCACTTGAATCTTAGAGCAGCAAAACCTGGTGAGATCGAACTTCTGAAGGATGATCTAAGTGCAGATTGGTTGAGCGCAGATCTTGAAAAGCGGGTCGTTCAATTCGCGACTGTTGAGCTGGCACAAGCGCACCTGACCGAGGTACGAAAACGCCGGGAACCTGAAATAAACAAAGTTGAGCACGAGGTTAAGGTGCGCCTCAAGAAGGAGATTAACTATTGGGATTCCCGCGCTTTTGAGCTCCAGGAGGAGGAAAAAGCCGGCAAGAAAACGCGTCTCAACTGGAAAAACGCCCAGCGGCGAGCTGAGGACCTAGCCGAACGCCTTGAACGCCGGTTGCAACTCATCGAACAAGAAAGATTTATTTCCTCGCAACCGCCTCGCGTACGAGGGGGAATGATCGTCGTTCCTAGAGGGCTACTAGTCCAAAGAGGGGCTTCGACTGCCGCAGAACACTCAACGGGATTTTCGGAAGATCCAATTGCCCGCCGCGAAATTGAGCTGAAGGCGATGGATGCTGTCATGTCGGCAGAAAGAGCATTGGGTAATAGGCCTGAAGACGTCTCAGCTCAAAAGATTGGTTACGACATCGCCTCCTATGATCCGAAGTCGGACCATATGCGTTTTATCGAAGTTAAAGGCCGGATCGAGAGCGCGGACACAGTGATGATCACCCGTCAGGAATTGATCACTTCGCTCAACGAACCTGAAAAGTTCATATTGGCTATAGTTCAAGTTGGGGAAGGCTATGTTCACGAACCTCGTTACATATTGGGCCCGCTTGACACACGTGAGCCTCCATTCGACCAGAACGCCATTCAGTTCAAAATCAGCCGCCTGATGCCCCGATCCACGGCTCCTGGAGAGATTCGGTGAGATACGCGGAAAAGAGTTTTGAGGTGCGGTTCTGCGCAGCGCTGACTGCCGCAATCATGCCTATGAATCGAAATCCAAAGTGGTTTGGCCTTACTCAAGCTGAGGAGCGAAAGGCGGGTATCGATACGGTTCTTGGTATCGGCGGGCGTCTAGTGATCTTTCAATTCAAAGCAAAGCAGAAAGGAAAGATCAAAATTGAAGGCGAACAGTACGAGAACCTTGAAAAAATTGAAGCCAAATACCCTAACAGTACATTCTATGTGTTCCCTGAAGCCGAAGATATTTTTGTAGCGGGAAAGGAAAACTGTTTGTTTTCGCATGCCTGGTGCTGCCCACCTTCACGCTTCTCTTCCTCTTTCTCGACCGGGCAACAATCTGCATCATTCTCCTTAGACACGACCTCTTCTAAACTTGAGAGCCAAAGGCTCGATAAAGGTCTGACAGTCGAGCGAACTTGCGATCAGTTCGGGTGTTTTTGCCTAATGTTCGCACATGACATCATTGAGGCCTACGAGGGCAAGAGCGGGTCGTTGCTGCGATTCTTGATGCGGGGATGGCAAGGAGCAGGCTTCGATCTTGCATTGCCCCCTTTCGGAGATAGAGGGATTGGAATACCAGTTTCCCGTGACCCAAACAGCGTTGACGGCGATGTTGAACCGTTGACCAGCGAAGAGCAATTTGAACGGCTTCTCGGTGAAAGTGCCAACCAAAACTTGGGTAAGGGTGTCTATGGTCTTTTCATCGGGGACTGACTTCGGAGAAAGAAAATGAACTACAAGAAAAAACTCATCGAAGTCGCTATCCCGCTTGAGGCAATTAATGCAGCTTCGGCAAGAGAAAAGTCGATCCGGCATGGGCATCCCTCGACACTGCACCTGTGGTGGGCGCGGCGACCCTTGGCAGCGTGCCGGGCGGTTCTGTTCGCGCAGCTGGTAGACGATCCGTCGAGCCACCCGGACAAGTTCCCGACTGAGGAAGCCGTAGAGGCCGAACGCAAGCGGCTTTTCCAGATCATCGAGGACCTAGTGAAGTGGGAGAACTCGACCAACGAAGAAGTGCTTGAGCGCGCACGGGCCGAGATACGGAAGAGCTGCGGCGGCAAGTTACCTCCGGTCTATGATCCATTCTCTGGAGGCGGGTCGATCCCGCTAGAGGCGCAGCGGTTGGGGTTGCCTGCCTATGGGTCAGACCTGAATCCGGTGGCGGTAATGATCGGCAAGGCGATGGTCGAGATCCCGCCAAAATTCAAGGATTTGGAGCCGATCCATCCGGGGGACAACGAGGCTGGTCATGGCGGATATAGGAATGCCCAAGGACTTGCTGAAGATGTGAAATACTATGGTGAATGGATGCGCAGAAAGGCGTTGGAGCGCGTCGGGCATCTCTATCCGCAGGTGGACCTTCCAAACGAAAACGGCGGTGGTGAAGCTACCGTGATTGCTTGGATTTGGGCGCGCACGGTGCCAAGCCCAGACCCGGCGTTTTCAGATGTACATGTTCCACTCGTCTCGAATTTCATGCTGAGCTCGAAGAAAGGTAAGGAAGCATGGGTTGAGCCAGTTGTAGACAAAGCAAGAAAAGACATTGAATACCGAGTTCGGTCTGGAGGGACAGCGGTAGAGCTTGACGCCGCCAAGTCGGGAACGTCTGCCGGCAAGCGCCAGGCATTTAGGTGTTTAATTAGCGGCGCGCCAATTAGCTATGAATACATCAGAAAGATGGGGCAAGACGGTGAAATTCGTGAAAAGTTATTAGCCGTTGTCGCTGAAGGTGCTCGATCTCGTATCTACTTGGGAACAGATCAAGTCCAAGAGCTACCCGTGAACCTACCATTTGAACCAGATCGCCCAACGACGAAACTTTCTGGAAAGACACGTGTAAATGTCTCTAACTATGGGATTGACGTTTTTGGCGATATGTTCACAGATCGACAACTTGTTGCGCTCCAGACCTTTTTGACTCTTCTGCCTGAGGTTAGAAGCCAAGTGTTCGCTGATGCTAAATCATCCAATCTGGCTTTGGACCATGCCCGCCTCCAAGACGGCGGCCAAGGAGCAAATGCGTATGCTGACGCTGTATGTGTATATCTTTCCTTTGCAATAGATCGTGTTGCAATGTCAGGGAACAGCTTGGTTCGCTGGAATCCGGTAGGACAAAAGGCACAACACGTCTTTGGGCGCCAGGCGATCCCAATGTTATGGGATTTTGCAGAGACCAACCCAATGGGCAATGCCACCGGTTCATTCAAAGCTGCTTATGAGATGGCCGAAAATGGTTTGATGTCTATTGTAGGTGATAACGGCAATATCAGGCAGGCTGACGCACAAACAGTTGATTTACCTGCCGGATCAGTTTTGAACACTGACCCTCCATACTACGACAACATTGCCTACGCTGATCTCTCTGATTTCTTTTATTGCTGGATGCGCCCCGCGCTAAAAAGTATTTTTCCGCAGTTGCTCGGTGTTTTAGCAACGCCAAAGTCTGAAGAGTTGGTCGCAACAACATACCTGCACCCCAGCAAAGAAGCTGCGGAGGAATTCTTCTTGGATGGCATGAGGTCAGCACTGTCAAACGTCCAAGGTCAACTAAATACAAGTGTTCCAGCTGCAATTTATTATGCTTTCAAACAAAGCGAGATGTCTTCAGAAGGTATAAGTTCGACTGGCTGGGCTACATTCATACAAGCTATTATCGATGCAGGGTTCTCCATTGTAGGCACATGGCCCCTGCGAACGGAAATGCGTACCCGCCAAATTGCAATGGGTAACAATGCATTGGCGAATTCAGTTGTCCTTGTATGCCGCAAAAAGGAAGACACCGCAGAGACGGTTACACGAGCGGAGTTCATTAGGGCGTTGAAACGCGAATTGCCTCCTGCCATTAGCGAGCTTCAGGCTGCCAACGTTTCCCCCGCTGATATGCCACAATCGGCTATAGGCCCCGGCATGGGTGTTTTTTCGCGCTACAAGTCAGTGCTTGAGGCTGATGACAGCCCAATGACGGTCAAGACTGCGCTCCAGCTCATAAATGCAGAGCTGGATGAGTTTCTGAACGACTTGCACGGCGAATTCGATGCCGAAACCCGGTTTGCCGCGACTTGGTTCGAGCAACACGGCAACAACAAGGGGGACTACGGCGCGGCTGATAATCTGGCGCGAGCAAGAGGTATTTCTGTTGAAAATGTGAAAACTGCCGGAATTGTCGACAGCTCAGCAGGCAAGGTTCGAATCCTTAAACGAGATGAGATGGAAGAAGACTGGGATCCAAACGCTGACGATCACCCTACGATCTGGGAGGGCTGTCAGCATGTCATCCGGGTTATGGAGAACGACGGCGAATACGCCGCCGCGGTTCTTCTGAAAAAGATCGGTAGTGACAACGCTGAATCGGTCAAGGATCTAGCCTACTACCTCTACGACGTCTGCTCGAACAAACGACAGGATGCCAAAGAGGCCACCCATTACAATGCGCTGATCTCGGGCTGGACTGAACTCACCCGACTGGCAGCAACGATCCGCGATATCGACACCAACCGCCAGACGGCAATGGACATCTGAGGACGAGCAAATGGCAAAAAGCAATCGCCAGTATGTTTTCGAAGGCATGGAGCATATGCAAAAGGGTCTCCAGCCTTATGTCATGCGATCCTTGGAGGCCGGTTTGGGCAAGGGGTGGCCACAGGAAGTGATCGCCAAGTTCCCGCATTGGCGCCCGCAGTCGAACGGCAAGTTCTCCCTCGACACTCAAAAGCTGCTCCAGATTATGGACCGTTGCTGGAATGAGGCGTTCCGTTCGACACTTGATAAGAGTCACCGATCCATCGTCATCGAGCTAACCGATGTTCGAAACAAACTGGCTCACGACGCGAAGTTTTCCTACGACGATACAGAGCGCGCTTTGGACAACATGCGGCGCATTCTTGAAGCCGTGAGTGCCGGAGATTCAGCATCCGAAATCAGCAAGATGCGTGAAAGCATTTTGCGAACCAAGTTTTCAGAGCAAGTAAGATCCGAGGAACGGCGCCAGTCAAACTCTACGGCCATTGCAACTGAAACCGTTGCGGGCCTTTTGCCTTGGCGTGAAGTGGTGGAGCCCCATCAGGATGTGGCGACAGGTGAGTTCCAGCAAGCTGAGTTTGCTGCTGATCTTGCTAAGGTCCACAATGGTAGCGCGCCTCCTGAGTATCGGGATCCACAGGAGTTCTTTGGACGCACATATCTCACGGACGGGTTGAGTACATTGGTCAAAGGAGCCGCAAAGCGCCTATCTGGATCAGGCGGCGACCCCGTCGTAGAGCTCCAGACCAACTTTGGAGGTGGTAAAACGCATTCCATGCTGGCGTTGTACCATATGGTCGGCGATACACCGGCGCAAGATTTGCATGGCTTGGATCAGTTGCTTTCTTCGGAAGGTTTGACACTGCCAGAAAAAATCAATCGGGCCGTTCTTGTTGGAACTTCTTACGGACCTGCCGACCAGTCAAAGCGAGAGAAGGATTACGGCAAGCCAATCCGGACCACTTGGGGTGAGCTAGCTTGGCAACTTGGTGGTGAACGAGGCTACGCTTTGGTCGCAGAGCATGACGAAAAGGGTATTGCTCCGGGCTCAAACCTACTGGAACAACTCTTTCGAGAAGCGGCTCCCTGCCTGATCCTTATCGATGAATGGGTAGCCTATCTTCGACAGATTTATAAGATATCCGACCTTCCTTCCGGATCTTTCGATGCCAACCTGTCTTTTGTTCAGGCTTTGACAGAAGCGGTAAAGGCGTCGCCTCAAACATTACTGGTCGCTTCGTTGCCAGCTTCACAAATTGAAGTAGGTGGCGAAGGAGGTCAGGAGGCTCTCATTCGCCTTAAACAGACCTTTAGCCGAGTAGAGAGCTCTTGGCGTCCGGCTTCGCAAGAAGAAAGCTACGAAATTGTGCGCCGTCGGCTGTTTAAGGAGATCCCCGGTGACAAGTTCATGCACCGGGACAACACCTTAAAACAATTCGCTAAACTCTATCGCGAAAACCCTAATGACTTCCCCCAAGGTTGCGCAGACGAAGACTACCGACGCAAACTGGAGAAAGCTTATCCCATCCACCCCGACCTTTTCGATCAGCTCTATACGGCTTGGGGATCGTTAGAAAAATTCCAACGCACAAGAGGCGTTCTGCGTTTGATGGCCCAGGTTATCCATGAGCTTTGGATGTCAGAAGACAAGTCCGTTATGATCATGCCGGGGAGTGTAGCCATTGGTTCAGCACGAGTTGAGCCGGAGTTGCTACACTACTTAGACGTATCATGGCAGTCTATCATTGCTGGTGACATTGATGGAGTGAATTCCACTCCCTACAAGATCGACCAAGGAGCTCCAAACCTGAATCGGTATTCTGCCACTCGCCGCGTTGCGCGAACAGTTTTTATGGGCACTTCACCCCTGAGTGGACAAGAGAACAAAGGCCTAGATGACAAGCAGATCAATCTTGGAGTTGTCCAACCCGGTGAAAAGGTGGCGATCTTTGGGGATGCCCTTCGTCGGCTAACAAACCAAGCCAAGTTCATGCACAGTGATCTTGGGCGCTATTGGTATTCAATGGCCGCGAGCCTCAACAGGGTCGCAGCAGATCGCGCGGGACAACTTGAAGATGCTTTGATTGACCTAGAAATCGACAAAGCTCTTGCTTCATATATCAACGGTATTGGGGATCGTGGTCATTTTGATACTGTTCAAGTTGCTCCAGATGGATCTGCGGCGGTTCCCGATGAGCCCGGTGGCGTTCGAGTCGTTGTGTTAGGTGTGAAGCATCCTCACAACGGTCGAGACAGCTCTGATGCGATGGTGGAGATCAAAGATATTCTGCATCAGAGAGGAAGCACGCCTCGGGTTTACCGAAATACACTTGTTTTCATCGCTCCAGAAAACCGGCAATTGGATAACCTTAAGGATGCAATGAGGGCCTCTTTGGCATGGGATGGTATCGTTCGAGATGCGGAATCCGGGCGTTTGGACTTGAAGACCAGCGATATTGCCTTGGCAAAAGAGAAATCAAAAGAAGCCAGAGACACTGCGCAAACTCGCATGAAGGAAACGTGGTGCTACTTGGTCTACCCATACCAAGATTCAGCCCAAGCGGACGTTGCTTACACTACGTCGAAAATTCCAGCACAAGATGGCGTACTCGGCCGAGCTAGCAAAAAACTTGTTAGCGATGAAGCGCTTCTTCCTGAGATTGGCCCCGAGCGACTTAACAGAGAGATTCAGAAAAACATTTGGCAGGACAAAAGCCATCTGATCCTCAGGGATTTGTGGGAGTATTCAAATCGATACACGTACCTTCCGCGTCTAAAGAATCGCGAAACGTTGATCAGAGTGGTTCAGGCAGCAATTGGTGGCATGTTGCCTGGTCCGTTTGCCTATGCCGAGCGTTGGGACGAGCGGACTGGCAAATACGAAGGGCTGGCAATCGAAAACAATTCATCAGCGGCAGTTACAATCGACAGTGACTCCGTCATTATTCAGCGCGACGTGGCCGAAAAACATCGTCCAAAAGTCCAATCGCCTGAAGCTGAGCCGACACCTTCTACTCCGGGTGGTGGATCGACTGAGCAATCGCCTACATCCGGCCTTTCTTCGTCTGCTGGACCTGAAACCGCTTCATCCGAGCCAGATCCTACCAGATTTGTTGGGACTGTAATGTTGTCTGCGGATCGACCCGCTAGGGACATGCATCAGATCGTTGAAGCAATTGTCGAGCAATTGACTACAATTCAAGGAGCGGAGGTTTCACTGAAACTTGAAATCGATGCAGAAGTCGGTTCTGGCTTGGACCGCTCGAAAGTTCGAACGCTTCTTGAAAACGCTAACACTTTGGGATTCATTGATAAAATAGTTGAATAATCTGGAAGAACTCAAGCCTAAGAAGATTGGGCACAAAGCCAGCGGTAGTTAGCTTCAACTGAGTTAGGGGTCGACAGATCGCTTTGTTGCAGCGATCTGTAGCATTTCTTTCAAGCCCCTCATTGGCGTCTTCTCGTCCACAGGAAGGCGCTTCTATCTAATCGCAGTGCACCCCAAGGCAAGCCAACGCTTACCTTTGAAAACAAACTATTAGAGTTCAAATTCTTTCCCGTGCTTTTCCAGGAACGCAATCAGGGAAAGTTCGAGAGCTCGGACAACAGACTGTTCATTGCCCTCCCGAATGCCGTCCCACACTGCATATAGTTCTGGGTTAACGTTCGCTGTGAACGTTTTTGTCCGCGCGGCGGCTCGCCGTTTACTAGGACTAAGTTCGCTTGCCGACAACGAGTTTCGAGCACGACGCTCTGTCCTTGGAAACAGCATGTCGCCTTCGGCTCTTTCTTCGACATGTCCAATACCGGCGGCTTGAGTTGGATTTTGTGTTTTCATTGGGTCTCTCCTTTCACGCTGCTTGCAATTCTGTCGTTAGGATTTCGGAAATTTCCCGCGCCAAGGCCGAGACATTGGCTCTCGCCGTATGAGGGGATGAACCTTGGAACTCTTTGGGCAACTCCAAATAATCGCCTCCCAGACTAACCATGGCTTTGAAAATTGGGCGATCCGCCAGTTGAGTCCGCATTAAGGGAGCGTTGGCCTGATTCAGGATAGATTTGATCTCACCAGTAATGCGGTGTTGAACAGCACCAGGCTCGGTCTGCGTCATCAAAACTCGACCTGGAATGTTCCTCCGCGATACCAAGCTTTTCTGGCGCACTTGTTTCAAAACTTGCACCGCTGCCAGGGCATCCAATCGGGAAGCCTTGGTCGGAACGACAACCAAGTCACTGACCAGAACGGCATCAATGAGAGAAGCATCATCGGAACCTTCTACATCGATCAGAACGTAGTCCGCTTGCTCAGCCGCGCTGAAGGCTTCATCGGTCAGATCCTTTTGTGAGACCTGCCGGACCCGAATGCATTCAGGAAGCGGCTTCAGGCCTGACCAGCTTGATAGCCAGAGCTTGGGGTCCGTGTCTAAAATCATGACGGACAGCCCAGATCGAGCGATCTCAAGAGCCATCAGAATGCATGTCGTGCTTTTTCCGCTGCCACCTTTTGGTGAGCAAAATGAAAGAGTTGGCAATTTAAATCTCCTTTTTTAACTCTGGAGACAGTTTGCCAAATGGAGGTTTCGGAAAAATTTAAATTAATTGCCTTTTCTTTGAACGACTTGAGTTCCCAAGCTCTGCCAATGCTAACCAAGTCCTTGCTTGCCTTCCGAAGCAAGAACGCAAGCTTTCGATGGCAAACTGCATAGTCTCTTAAATCCCACCGAAACCCAGTCCTCCTACCTTGTACTCGCAGGCAATTCCGCCAGCCAAAAATTGAGAGCCGAAGAGGCCGGGTTTGCTTCGAATGAGTTTGAGAAAGATTATTTCAACGCAATACAAGACTGAACGCTTCCCAGCCAACGGGCTCCAGGAGCAGTTCAGATGGCGAAGAAAGCCATAGAAACATTTGATGAAGAGTATTCAACCGAAGACATCAAGGTCACTATTTTAGAAGCATTGGGGAACAAGAGGCTGACCAAGCGTTTTCACCCCGGCGGGTGTGAACAATTTAGCCTAGCCAAGTATTTCACTCACAAAGAGGCTACGATCTCAGACTTTGATGCGCTTGTCGGCTTGTTGCGCGATCTTGAAGCCGATCCAACCAAAATGATTGTTGTGGGCTCGGTTAAAGCGGAATTCACTAACGATCAGAGGATTGTTCGACGTTTAAACTCAACTAAAGAAGAGCCCGCAACGCTCGAAGACTCGGGATCCTACCTGCTTCATTTTGATGTGGATGACGTATCAAGCCCTGACCACATTGGATGGAACGACCCAGAGGCTCTGGCGAAGTGGACCTGGGATCGGATTTGCAACCGGTTACCTGCTATGCAGAAAGTATCGGTCTTTTGGCAGGCGTCTGCCAGTGCAGCGACCGAAGGAAAAGAGCATCTCGCGAAATTCCACTTCTGGATTTTGGCAGACCGGCCTCTGCGTGCTTATGAACGCAAACACTTGTTCAAGACCGTGGGAAGTGATCAGCGGCTCGCTTCACCGGCACAGCCAAACTATGTCGCCCGCCCCGTTTTCGATGGCATCACGGATCCGCTGGAAGATTTGCCCCGGTCTGGGGTGTTCGAGAAAGCCAAGGCTTGCCTTGGCACTACAAGTATTAACTTCCCAAGCCCACCTAAGCCAAAGACTGAATTGGCAAGGGAAAACCAACCAAGACAAGGCAAAGCAAGTAAACCCAGCGCAGTTCGCAATAATCAGAGAACATCCAAGGCTGGCCAAACAGTTCTCCTTGCGTCTTGCCAGAAAATTGAGAGCTCGAATACCGGCAACACAAAAATTTACAACGAAGCCCGATTGATCGGCGGATATGTCGCCGGGGGCGAAATAGGTTATGAGTTTGCTCTTGGTGCCTTGTTGTACTCCGCCGCCAAATCGGGTCACGCGCGCTTTTGTGAAGCCGTCAAAAACGGTTTTGAGGCTGGGTTGAAGCGTCCGCTACGAGCAAATGGAAGTCTGGAAGCACTCGAACCATTCTTTAAAGCCCCGACGATTGAACGCCAGGCAGCAATCGCTTTGCATTCGAAGACAATCCTATCGTGGGTAAGGAAAGCCAAGGAGTTCAACTCCAATGCAAGCAAAGGTTTGGAAAGCCAAGGTGTTCCTCCACGCTACCTGCTATCAGGGGCCATGGGTGTGGGAAAAACCTCAACTCTGGTGGGAAGGCGGGGTGTGGCCGGCGCACTGCACCAGACGCAAGGGCTCGTAACTTTGATGCTCTTGCCAGATCATGACAAGGTCTCGGAAGCGCTCGAAGACTATTGCAAAAACGCGCTGGAGAATTCTCCGCCCGCAATCGGTCTCCTTGGCCGTAACCGACCTGACCCGGTATCGACGGATCAAGGTACAAAAATGTGTCACGCGCACGACAGTGCCGCGGTGCTTTCCCAAGCTGGTCTGAGCATCCGGAATACTATTTGCCCTCGCTGCCCGCTCAAAGACAGCTGTGGTTACATGCGGCAAGAGCGGGCAATTGAAGGGTACCTGAAGGCAGAGAAGGGCCTCGTGATTTTTGCTGCTCATGAGTACGCTTATCTGCCACTACCTGGTGAAGCAGTGCCGCACTTGGTCATCTTCGATGAGCGTCCCAGGGACTTTTCGGTTAAAGCGACGGAGGTCAGCTATTCTGAGTTGGTAGACAAGATACTCCCGGCCCGCCAGCCCATATATGTCTCTGATGAAGCGCGAAGCATTCAGGTTTGTGAGGCGTTTTTAGAACAAGAACGCGCCATTAACCCAATAAAAAATGCTTTGTTGAAGACAGCGGGCGCAAGTGCAGAGGTCTCGCTTAGGGCTCTTCGAAATGAGGGGGTGACGAAAAACCTTCTGGAGACCGCAATCGAAGATTTGGAACGATTTACCAAATCCAGCTTGTATTCCCAAGTTGCCTATTCAATGGATTCCGCGAAGGAAGGTAATGCGACGTCATGGTCAGCGTCCATTAAGCGCAACTTGGCCAACCACCCAGCGCTCCTTGCACGTCGTATGCAACAGTTATTTCGAGGCCTGGCATCCGAAATTGAAAGCGAAAACGAGAATTGTGCATCGGTGTTCAAAATTAGCACCGGCGCCGGATACTCAAAAACTGAACCCGGATTTGCTGTTTCTGCGGTCAACGAACTTAAACACGGTCTTACCCAGCCTTTCTTGCACTTGGACGGCACTGCCGATCCAGATCTTTGTAGGATCGCTTTTGGTCAGAACCTCACACACCACTACTACCCAGTCGAAAGAAATGCCCAAGTTACACAGGTGCTGGGCTGCAATTTCGCCAAACGACGACTGTGCAAGCAGCAATTTAAGAAGCAAGCACTGACGGACAAACAAATCAACGAGAACAACGCGCTGCGCGAACACGTCAACCAAGTCATAGCAAGGCGTCCAAGTGCAGCTGTCTTTGCTTCAAAGGCAATTGTGGAAAGCTTGGAAATCGACGATCCGACCCGCTTTGGGCACTTTGGTAAGCTGCGTGGTCAAAACCGCTGGGAGAACCGAGAAGAAGTTGTTGTTGTCGGTCGCGAACAACCACCTCTGGCCGGTGTTGAGGAGAAAGCACGAGCTTATGCATCAGCCGCAGGAAGCACATTCACCAGCAGTGACTTTGTGCAAATCCCAAGGGCAATTCGCACAACAGGAGATCCAACTGTGTTGAAAGTCTCAGCCCATGTTGATCCTTGGGGAGACCGCATTTTGCGACAGATACGCGAAGCTGAAGTCGAACAGGCTATTGACCGGATCAGGTTGACATACAACGAGGAGCCAAAGCAGGTGTTCCTCCTTAGCCCCGTTGTCATCAACGCCACCGTAGAGAAGGTTGTAGAGTGGCGGGAGTTCAAAAAGGGTGGCAGCCGGATCGAACGGGCAATCGAGACTCACGGCCTTTTGTTCTTGTCGCCCAGAGACTGTGCCAGATACATGTCAGAGATCTGGACCAATCCCCAAACTGCCAGCATCGACCTCCACCGCGCGAAGCTAATGTCAGATTCGCCATGTAGTTTGTATCTACATGGGAAGTTTGACGATAAGAGCCCGCGAATTATCGAATTTTGGCCGGGTGTCTCCAAAAATCAGAGATCCAGAAAAAAGAAAGCCCTGTACTATGGCTCGCGAAAGGACATTTCGGCCAGCTTAGACAAACTTGTCGGCGAAGTTCAGCGAATTTCAGTAGCGGGCAAGTAGGCTGCCAACATATGCAAGATACGGCCGAAAGTTCGGTCGTATCCATTCTTGCGAACACTCACCAAAGGCAAGGTCGATGGCGGGGAGGATCGAGTTGCGTTCATAGAGCATTCTGGATGATGGAGCAGAAGTTGGCCGCCGGTTGGAGTGAGGGCAATAAGTCGAATTCGAACTGGAGTTAGCAGAATAAGGGGAAGACCAGACATTTCAGGATTTTGTCTAAGTAGAGTACGTTCAGTTTGCAGTTTTTGGCTGGCCGAATGCTAACCAATGGCAAAACGAGACTTACTTAACATCAGATTAACCGAGGCTAGGCAAAAGGTTCTCAATAACAAAAATAGAGGCCAAGCCCGATGAATATCACAATCGAACAACTAGAATGTCATCTTCAGTACGTTGCCTGCGCAATCCAAAATCGTTCTGACGGCGAACTATACATTCCGATCTTCGAAAGACTGGAGGCAGAGATAAAGGAACGCAGAACCAAGTTTGGCACGAAGACAAGAATTGCTATGATTGCTGCTCGTGGAAACTCGCCAAAAGGGTCATTTACTTAAGCGGAGCAAAACCCTTATCCTTCATGCGCCGCCGGTAGATATGCCGGCGGTTTTCGTTTGTTTTTGATCGAGTCTTTCGAACAGAACCACACGATTCTACGAGTTCTTTGCGGTCTCCGAAAAACTTGCGTGTTGAATTAACACAACACTGATCAGCGCGAGAATGTGATACAAAATGTGATACAGGAATTCATTGCGGAAATCGATGGACAGTGCAGTTTTCCTTCGAAAACAGCCTGTTATACAGCATATTGAGATGGGATTTGGTGCCCAGGAGAGGACTCGAACCTCCACGTCCATACGGACACTAGCACCTGAAGCTAGCGCGTCTACCAATTCCGCCACCTGGGCAGGTGTCGTGGAGCGGCGTTTAAGCTGACTGGCGGGGGGCGTCAACCGGATTCTGAATGAATTTTGAAAGTTTTTTGAATTCGGTTTTCGAACTGAGATTTTGGCCTGAATATTTCATGACCGGCGCGGCGAATTAGTGCCTTGTTTGGCTGGCCTGCGGGCGTTAGTTCTAGGGCGCAATTTCTCAGCAGGAGCCCTCTCATGTCGAAACTGGTGACGATTTATGGCGGATCGGGATTTGTCGGCCGCTACATCGCGCGGCGCATGGCGAGTGAGGGGTGGCGTGTGCGGGTGGCTGTACGACGCCCGAACGAAGCCATGTTCGTGAAACCCTACGGCGCCGTCGGACAGGTTGAGCCTGTGCTGTGCAATATCCGCGATGACGCCTCGGTCGCGCTGGCGATGCAGAGCGCCGATGTCGTGGTGAACTGTGTGGGCGTGCTGAACGAACTGGGCAAGAACGCGTTTGATGCAGTTCAGGCCGAAGGAGCCGAACGTATCGCGCGGCTTGCAGCCGAGCAGGGTATCGAACGGATGGTTCACATCTCGGCGATTGGTGCAGATGCAGGTTCAGCCAGCGAGTACTCTCAAAGCAAAGCGCAAGGCGAAGCAGGTGTTTTGAAGCATATGCCCAATGCCATGATCCTGCGCCCCTCGGTTATCTTCGGAACCGAGGATCAGTTCTTCAACCGTTTCGCCGGGATGACCCGCATGGGTCCGTTTCTGCCGGTGGTTGGTGCCGAGACCAAATTCCAGCCCGTTTACGTGGATGACGTGGCCCAGGCAGCGGTCAAAGGCATTCTGGGGCAGGCTGAGCCGGGCGTGTACGAGCTTGGCGGGCCGGAGGTGAAAACCTTCCGCGCCCTGATGCAGCAGATGCTTGAAGTGATCCACCGGCGGCGCATCATTGTCGGTCTGCCGTTTTTTGCTGCCCGGATTATGGCGGGCGTGCTGGATATTGCGAAATTCGTCAGCTTTCAGCTGTTCCCGAACAACATTTTGACCCGCGATCAAGTCAGGAATCTGCGTCATGACAACGTGGTATCTGACGGGGCCAAGTCCTTTGCGGACCTAGGCATTGCGCCGACCACTCTGGAATCGGTGCTGCCGGAATATCTTTGGAAATTCCGCCCATCGGGGCAGTATGACGACATTCAGAACTCGGCGAAAAACCTGCGTATCTGATCAGCTGTAGGCCATGAACAACAATGCCGCGCCCAGAATGACGCGGTAGATCACATAGGGCGTAAAGCTGACACTGCGCAGCAATCGCATCATAAGGCTAAGCGCCAATAGTGCCGAGACAAAAGCAAATGCCGCGGCAATGGCCCCATCCCGGGCCAGTTGCGCATCAGCGTCGCGTATCACATCCAGTGCAAGCAGTGTGCCAGAGGCCAGAATGGTTGGGATTGACATCAGCATGGCAATCCGCGCGCCGTCTTCTCTGGTATAGCCCAGTTGACGTGCCCCTGTAATGGTGATCCCGGACCGCGATGTTCCGGGGATCAGCGCAAGAACCTGCCACAGCCCCATGACGAAAGCATCGCGAATATCCCAATCAGACGCCTCTTTCTTTTGGGGGCCTTTCTGGTCAATCCAATAGAGCAGCAGGCCAAAGCCCAGCATCGTCCACCCGATTACAGCGATCGAACGCATGGCCTCGCTTAACCCGGTCAGATGCAAAATTAGACCTGCAATCACGGTTGGAAGTGTCGCAATGATGAGGCCCAGAGCCAAACGGGCCTGCGGTGTATCTGTCCGGCCGGTCAGGGCGCGCGGCACCCCGGCAAGAGCCTGCTTCACATCCGCCCAGAAATACAGAACGACCGCACCAAGAGTTCCCACGTGCACCGCGATGTCTATGGCCTGACCCTGATCCTGAAGGCCCGACAAGTTCGGCAGCAGGATCAGGTGACCCGAAGACGAAATGGGCAAAAACTCAGTTATTCCCTGAATGATTGCCACGAGAATCAGGTGGAAAAGACTCATCTGCCCTGCCGTGCTGCCGCCACGTTTTTTATGTGGTGTATGGCTATAAGGGTGGTGGGGAAAAGGAAAGTCTTCATATAGGTCCGAATCGTACCTAAAATTCCTTTAAGAATTCACAGATTTCGAGCGGGTGGGCGGAAAATTCTCACAATAGGTCAGCATATATGACTTTTCATCCGTTTGCGCATCGCATAAAGAAATCCAACCAAGCCAATTCATGGAGTCTGACCCGTGGCCAAGCAACCGATGCTGAAATTTGTGCAGATCGACCGCGTCATGCCGGAAAAGCGTGCCGCCAATGACCGCAGAGAAGACTTTAACGAAATTTATGCCGAGTTCGCCGCCGAGAAAGCAGCAGAACAGGCCAGCCGTTGCAGTCAATGCGGTGTGCCCTACTGTCAATCGCACTGCCCGCTGCATAACAACATTCCCGACTGGTTGCGGCTGACTGCAACCGGACGGCTGGAAGAGGCTTACGAAACCAGCCAGGCGACAAACACCTTCCCCGAGATTTGCGGCCGCATCTGCCCGCAAGACCGTTTGTGCGAAGGAAATTGCGTGATCGAACAATCCGGCCACGGAACGGTCACCATCGGCACGATCGAAAAGTACATTACCGACACGGCGTGGGACAAAGGCTGGGTCAAACCAGTGGTCCCTGCGACAGAGCGCCGTGAAAGCGTCGGCATTATCGGTGGCGGGCCGGGTGGTCTTGCCGCGGCGGACATGCTGCGTCGGGCCGGTGTTCAGGTCACGGTCTATGACCGCTACGACCGTGCGGGTGGTCTGCTGATGTATGGCATTCCGGGCTTCAAGCTGGAAAAAGAAATCGTCCAGCGGCGTAACGACCTGTTGGCGGACGGCGGTGTCGAGTTCGTATTGAACTGCGACGTGGACGCCGCAAAATTCGCTGAACTTCACGCTAAGCATGACGCGATCATCATCGCAACGGGCGTTTACAAGTCGAGGGATCTGTCCATGCCGGGCAGTGGTCTTGCCGGGATCGAGAAGGCAATCGATTTCCTGACTGCATCAAACCGTAAAAGCTTTGGTGACACTGTTGAGGATTTCGACAACGGACGGCTGAATGCCGAGGGCAAGAAGGTTGTCGTGATCGGTGGTGGTGACACCGCGATGGATTGTGTGCGTACGTCGATCCGTCAGGGCGCGACATCGGTCAAATGCCTGTACCGTCGTGACCGGGCAAACATGCCGGGTTCGCAGCGCGAGACACAGAACGCCGAGGAAGAAGGCGTGGTATTCGAATGGCTCAGTGCACCCAAGGGGTTCACGGGCGACGACAAGGTTTCTGGCGTGATGGTGCAGAAGATGCGTCTGGGGCAACCCGATGCATCTGGTCGCCAGGCCCCCGAAGTGATCGAAGGCGCGGATTATGTTGAGGGCGCCGATCTGGTGATCAAGGCATTGGGTTTTGAGCCTGAAGACCTGCCCACCTTGTTCGGGCAGCCCGACTTGCCTGTCACCCGATGGGGAACGGTCAGGGCAGCATTCCAGACCGGGGAAACCGAAATGGATGGTGTGTACGCGATCGGGGACATCGTGCGCGGTGCCTCACTGGTCGTATGGGCGATCCGCGACGGGCGCGACTGCGCTGACGCGATCATCGACCGGTTCAACGCCAAAACTGCCGTGGCGGCGGAATAACCCCAGTTTTCAGGAGGGTTCGAAATGTCGGAACTTCAAGGCCAATGCATGTGTGGCGCGGTCACAGTCACCGCCACCCCTGTGCGGGATGCTCTGGGGGCGTGTCACTGTGATCAATGCCGTCGGTGGACCAGTTCGATGCTGGTGACCTTTCAGGCGAAAGAAGGCTATGCAGCGCTGGGCCCGGTCAAGACATTTACCTCGTCCGACTGGGCAGAACGTGCTTTTTGCGGCGAATGCGGATCCTCGCTCTGGTATCGGATCACGCTGCCGGGTGAGATGCACGGACAGACACAAATGGCGGCTGGCCTGTTTGAAAATGCAACAGGTAACCCGCTGAAACTTGAACTTTATATCGACAAAAAGCCCGAGGGATACGCGTTCGCAGGTGAACGTCGGCAAATGACCAAAGCCGAGGTCGAAGCCATGTATTCCCCCTCTGACGAAGGAGACAGCCAATGACCAAATATGATGCCGATTGGGTGCGGGCAGAAGAAGCAAAACGCAAGTGGATGGCCGAAAATGGTCTCTATTCCGAGGCAGAAGAGCATTCTTCGTGCGGTGTGGGCCTTGTTGTGTCCGTGGATGGCAAACGGTCGCGCAAGGTGGTGGATGCCGGGATCGATGCCCTGAAAGCGATCTGGCATCGCGGGGCCGTTGACGCGGATGGCAAGACCGGCGATGGCGCGGGCATCCATGTGCAGATTCCGGTTCCCTTCTTCTATGATCAGGTCCGCCGCACGGGTCACGAACCCAAGCTGAATGAGCTGATTGCTGTTGGTCAGGTTTTCCTGCCCCGCACCGATTTCGGCGCGCAGGAGCGGTGCCGGACCATCGTCGAAAGCGAAGTTCTGCGTATGGGTTACTACATCTATGGCTGGCGACACGTGCCGGTCGATGTGACTTGCCTTGGGGAAAAGGCCAACGCAACCCGCCCCGAGATTGAGCAGATCCTGATCTCGAACTCCAAGGGTGTGGACGAAGAAACTTTCGAGCGCGAGCTCTATGTCATCCGTCGCCGCATCGAAAAAGCGGCTTTGGTGTCGGGTATCTCTGGTCTTTATCTTGCGTCGCTGTCCTGCCGGTCGATCATCTACAAGGGTATGATGCTGGCCGAACAGGTCGCTGTATTCTATCCCGATCTCATGGACGAACGCTTTGAATCGGCATTCGCGATTTACCACCAGCGTTATTCGACCAACACGTTTCCGCAATGGTGGCTGGCGCAGCCATTCCGCATGCTGGCCCACAACGGCGAGATCAACACCCTCAAGGGCAACGTCAACTGGATGAAAAGCCATGAGATCCGGATGGCCAGCGGAACCTTTGGTGACTATGCTGAAGATATCAAGCCAATCATCGCAGGTGGTTCATCAGATTCTGCCGCATTAGACTCGGTTTTCGAGGTTCTGGTGCGCGCGGGGCGGTCGGCCCCGATGGCAAAAACCATGCTGGTTCCGGAAAGCTGGTCCAAGCAGGCGGTCGAGCTGCCGCAAGCGTGGCGCGACATGTATTCCTACTGCAACTCGGTGATGGAGCCATGGGATGGCCCGGCCGCGCTGGCGATGACCGATGGACGCTGGGTCTGCGCCGGTCTGGACCGGAACGGGTTGCGCCCCATGCGGTACGTTGTGACTGGCGATGGCCTTGTCATCGCAGGATCCGAGGCCGGAATGGTGCCGATCAACGAAGCTACCGTGACCGAAAAAGGCGCGTTGGGGCCGGGTCAGATGCTGGCGGTCGACATGAAAAAGGGCAAGCTGTACCGCGATACCCAGATCAAGAACAAGCTGGCCCGCGCGCTGCCATTTGGCGAATGGGTTGGCAAGATAAACGATCTGGACGAAACGCTTGCGGGTGTGAGCGAAGTTCCGATCTTTGCGGGTGGCGAGTTGCGCAAGCGCCAGATTGCTGCGGGATACTCGGTGGAAGAGCTGGAACAAATCCTTGCTCCGATGGCGGAAGACGGCAAGGAAGCCCTGGCATCCATGGGGGATGATACGCCCTCGGCTGTTCTGTCAAAGCAATACCGCCCACTCAGCCATTTTTTCCGTCAGAACTTCAGCCAGGTGACCAACCCGCCGATCGACAGCCTGCGTGAATACCGCGTGATGTCGCTGAAAACCCGGTTTGCCAACCTCAAGAACGTGCTGGACGAAGACAGCAGCCAGACCGAGATCGTGGTTCTGGAAAGCCCCTTTGTCGGCAACGCGCAATGGGACAAGCTGGTTGAGAACTTTGATGCGCCGCTGGCGGAAATCGACTGTAGCTTCGAGGCTGGTCAAGGCGCATTGAGCGCGGCTTTGGCCCGTATCAGAGCCGAATCCGAAGAAGCTGTGCGATCTGGTGCCGGGCATATCGTCTTGTCTGATATGCGGTCGGGCGAGGATCGGATTGCGATGCCAATGATCCTCGCGACCAGCGCTGTGCATTCCCATTTGACGCGTCAGGGTTTGCGGACCTTCTGTTCGTTGAACGTCCGTTCGGCTGAATGTGTAGACCCGCATTACTTTGCCGTTCTGATCGGCTGTGGCGCGACTGTGGTGAACGCCTATCTGGCCGAGGATTCTTTGGCTGACCGTATCGATCGCGGTTTGCTGGACGGAAGCCTGACCGAAAACGTCGCGCGCTATCGCGAGGCGATCGATCAGGGCTTGCTGAAGATCATGGCCAAGATGGGCATCTCGGTCATTTCGTCTTATCGCGGTGGTCTGAACTTTGAGGCCGTTGGCCTCAGCCGTGCCATGGTGGCCGAGTATTTCCCTGGAATGACCAGCCGTATCTCGGGCATAGGTATCAAAGGTATTCAGGCCAAGGCCGAAGAAATCCATGCCAAGGGTTGGAACAGCGGTCTGGATGTGCTGCCCATCGGTGGTTTCTACAAGGCGCGTAAGTCAGGTGAGACCCACGCGTGGGAAGCGACCTCGATGCACATGATGCAGATGGCCTGCAACAAGGCTTCGTATGAGCTGTGGAAACAGTATTCAGCCAAGATGCAGTCGAACCCGCCAATTCATCTGCGCGATCTGATGGATTTCAAACCGCTGGGCAAGCCGGTGCCGATCGAAGAGGTGGAATCGATCACCTCGATCCGCAAACGCTTTGTCACGCCAGGTATGTCGCTGGGTGCATTGTCGCCAGAAGCGCATAAAACACTGAACGTGGCGATGAACCGGATCGGTGCGAAATCCGACAGTGGCGAAGGTGGCGAAGATCCGGCACATTTCGTGCCTGAACCCAATGGCGACAACCCTTCGGCCAAGATCAAACAGGTGGCTTCAGGTCGGTTTGGTGTGACTGCGGAATACCTCAACCAGTGTGAGGAGCTTGAGATCAAGGTCGCTCAGGGTGCAAAACCCGGCGAAGGTGGTCAGTTGCCAGGTATGAAGGTCACCGACCTGATCGCGCGCCTGCGCCATTCGACCAAGGGCGTGACGCTGATCTCGCCGCCGCCGCACCACGATATCTATTCGATCGAGGATCTGGCGCAGCTGATCTACGATCTGAAGCAGATCAACCCGCGCTGCAAGGTGACGGTCAAGCTGGTAGCGTCCTCGGGCGTTGGCACGATTGCTGCCGGTGTAGCCAAAGCGAAAGCGGATATTATCCTTATTTCGGGTCACAATGGCGGTACAGGCGCGTCGCCTGCGACCTCGATCAAATACGCTGGTCTGCCGTGGGAGATGGGCCTGACCGAGGCGCATCAGGTTCTGGCGATGAACAACCTGCGCGACCGCGTCACCCTGCGGACCGACGGTGGCCTGCGCACGGGGCGCGACATTGTCATGGCCGCGATGATGGGGGCCGAGGAATTCGGCATCGGTACCGCTGCGCTGATCGCCATGGGCTGTATCATGGTGCGTCAGTGTCAGTCGAACACCTGTCCGGTGGGCGTGTGTACGCAGGATGAATCCCTGCGCGCCAAGTTCACCGGTAATGCGGACAAGGTGGTAAACCTGATCACCTTTTATGCGCAGGAAGTGCGCGAGCTGCTGGCCAGCCTCGGCGCGCGTTCAATCGATGAGATCATCGGCCGAGCCGACCTGTTGGCTCAGGTCAGCCGGGGATCGGCTCATCTGGATGATCTGGACCTCAACCCGCTGCTGATCACTGTCGATGGGGCACATAACATCGTCTACAACCGCGACAAAGAGCGCAACGCGGTGCCAGATACGCTGGACGCCGAAATCGTTCGTGATGCGGCCCGGTTCCTGAAGGATGGTGAGAAGATGCAGCTGTCGTATGCAGTGCAGAACACACACCGGACAGTTGGAACCCGAGTGTCCAGCCATATTGTGCAGAATTTCGGGATGCGAAACACCTTTCAGGACGACCATCTGCATGTGAAACTGCAAGGCTCGGCCGGGCAATCGCTGGGAGCTTTTGCGGCCCCCGGTCTGAAGCTGGAAGTGTCGGGCGATGCCAATGACTATGTCGGTAAGGGCCTGTCCGGCGGTATGATCGTCGTGCGTCCACCGCAGGTCAGCCCGCTGAAAGCAGATGACAACACGATCATTGGCAATACGGTGCTCTATGGCGCCACCGACGGGTATCTGTTCGCGGCCGGTCGCGCCGGTGAACGGTTCGCGGTCCGGAACTCTGGTGCCAAGGTTGTTGTCGAGGGGTGCGGTTCCAACGGGTGTGAATACATGACCGGCGGTGTCGCCGTTATCCTTGGAACGATCGGAGCCAACTTTGGCGCGGGCATGACAGGCGGCATGGCCTATCTGTATGATCCCGAAGGCAAGGCTGAGGCGCTGATGAATAGGGAAACGCTGGTCACTTGCCTGGTCACTGTGGATCACTGGGAAGAGCAGTTGAAATCGCTCATCATGCGCCATGCTGCTGAATCGCAAAGCCGCAAGGCCACTGACATTCTTCAGCACTGGGAAGTGGAAAAAGGCAACTTCCTGCAGGTTTGCCCGAAGGAGATGCTGAACAAGCTCAGCCACCCGCTGAGTGTTGAAGCCAAAGCAGTTCCGGCGGAATAAGCCGAAACCTATTGTCTCTAAAAGCCCCGCGTGTCATTTGCACCACGCGGGGTTCGTATGTTAACGACGTTTCAGTGCAGGTCTTGCCCGTTTATCCGAAAATCGCCAATCTTTCTTCACACTCAGGCGACAATCATGGGCCGATCTAGGCGCCAGATGATAAGCAAACAGGGGCAACCGGATGCCAACACCGTATCAGGATCAGTTTTATACTTTCGATCCAGCAAACCCGCCACCTGCGGGAACGGCAGTCACTGTTAGCAGCTTCACTTTGATCGATGCAGACGATGACAACGAAATCGATGCACCGAGCGGCGACACCGTCAACGGTCAGGACGTCACGAATTCCTGGCCAGGGGACACTGTTACCATCAACGTGGCGGGCGTCGGGAACGTAACCTATACCGGCACCACGTTTTATCTGGCTGACGGATCTCGGGTTTTCACACCGACAGACGGCCAGGTCCTGCAGCCGGGAACATTTGTTTCAGCCACCTTCGTCAACACACAGGGGCCGCTGAATGTCGGCAATCTGGGTCCGCCCTGTTTCACGCCGGGCACCATGATAGCGACCCCGGAAGGCGAACGTGCGGTTGAAGATCTTGAAGTCGGCGATCTGGTCACGACCGTGGATCATGGCCCCCAGCCTTTGATCTGGGTTGGGCGTACAGTGGTGGCGGCCGAAGGAAAGCTGGCCCCGATCCGGTTTGAGGCCGGAGTGTTCGACCTGGATCGTCCGCTGCTTGTTTCGCCTCAGCATCGGATGCTGGTTGAAGACTGGCGGGCCTCGTACTTGTCTGGGCACGCTGAAGCGCTGATTCCGGCACATGCTCTGGTCAATGGAAAAACGGTGACCCGGGTGGAAGGCGGCAAGGTGGAGTATTTCCACCTTTTGTTCAAGCAGCACGAGATCGTCATCGCCAATGGCGCCAAAAGCGAAAGCTATTATCCGGGGCACGCGTTGTCGGCCTCGGACCGCGAAACGCAGAGCGAGGTCCTGCACTTGTTCCCCGAACTGGCAGGTCATGATCCGATGTCGGTAGAAACCGCACGACCGGTTGTTCACCCGCGCGAAGCGCGCGCTTTCGCGATTTAGGCCGTTTCAAACCCGGACCGCGCGTCGTATAGCTGAGGCATGGCGAAGAAAGCAGCCCGCAAATCAAGCGGTAAGAAAAACAAGGCATCCAGCAGAAAAACACCTACGGTGCGTCAGATTCGCCGTTGGCTGACTCGTGCGGTTGCGGCAATTGCCGGAGCTTTGCTTGCGATAATCCTGTTGTATTCGGTTGTGAACCCACCTGTAACCCATACGATCTGGTCAGAATGGCGCCGATTGGGAAAGGTTGAGCGCGAATGGGTGCCGATCGAGGACATGGCTCCGATCATGGCGCGATCGGTTGTGGCAGCAGAGGATGCGAATTTCTGCCTGCATTGGGGATTTGATGTAGAGGCCATTCGAGATGCGCTTGAGGATGGCGGAAATCGCGGCGCCTCGACCATTACACAGCAAGTGGTAAAGAACGTATTCCTTTGGCAGGGGCGCAGTTGGATACGCAAGGCGTTGGAAACTTCGATCACACCTGTGGTCGAGATTTTCTGGAGCAAGCGGCGCATCCTTGAGGTCTATCTGAACGTTGCCGAAACCGGGAATGGCGTTTTTGGGGTCGAGGCTGCCGCGCAACAGTATTTCAACACCAGCGCATCGAAACTGACCCCAGTTCAGGCAGCGCGGATTGCCGCCATTCTGCCGTCACCGCGCAACAGGTCAGTCACAGATCCGACGGCGCGTACGCGCAGACGGGCGGCATCTATTCTGGATGGGGCGGCCACCATCCGCGCAGATGGTCGCGCAGATTGTTTCGAGGATTGAAACCCGTCGCCTGCCAAGGCTAAATCTGTCGGGTACTCACTGGTTCGATTGGAAGCCCATGGCGCGTTTGTTTCATGTTCCCCTCTCTCCGTATTGCCGCAAGGTTCGGCTGTCTTTGGCGGAAAAGAAGATCGAGGTTGAGCTTGTCGAAGAGCGATACTGGGAGCAGGATCCCGACTTTTTGCGCCGAAACCCTGCGGGTAAAGTACCAGTATTGCGTCTGGACGGACAAATGATGTCGGAAAGCGCGGCGATCTGCGAATATATTGAGGAAACCCGCCCCGAACCATCATTAATGCCAAAAAGCCCCGAAGCCCGATACGAAGTACGGCGCCTTGTCGGTTGGTTTGACGACAAATTCCATCATGAGGTGACGTCGAAGCTGCTGTACGAACGGGTGAACAAAAAAGTGACGGGTCAGGGCTATCCTGACAGCAAGAACGTCAAACAGGGTGCTAAAGCGATCAAGTACCATCTGGATTATATGGCATGGCTGTTGGATCACCGCCGGTGGTTGGCCGGTGATCAGATGACACTGGCTGATTTCGCGGCAGCGGCGCACCTGTCGTCGCTGGACTATATCTCGGATGTGGATTGGAACCGCAGTCAGGTGGTCAAGGACTGGTATGCAAAAATCAAATCGCGCCCTGCTTTTCGCTCTATTCTGGCGGATCAGGTGCCGGGTTTCCGGCCGCCGCCCCATTACGCGGATCTGGATTTCTGATAGGGTGTGCCAGGGGGGCTGTCTGCCCCCCCATCGCGCATCTGCGCGATTCCCCCCGAGGATATTTTTGGCCAGATGAAGAGCGGATCAGATTTGAAGGAAAAGCTGGTACAGCAGGCCCTTGAAGAGGGGTTTGTTGCGTGCCGTGTCTGCCGCCCCTGGGATGTTCCAAAAGTTCCCGAGCGTTTGGCAGCGTTCCTGGACGCAGGGTATCATGGGCAGATGGGATGGATGGCCGAGCGGACGCATTGGCGCGGTGATCCTGCGGCCCTTTGGCCCGAGGCGCGATCAGTGATCATGCTGGCCGAGAGTTACACGCCGGAACATGATCCTACAGACGTCTTGAAGCAACGCGTCCACGGGGCGATTTCTGTCTATGCGCAGAACAAAGACTATCATGATCTGGTCAAAAAGCGACTGAAGCGCCTGGCGCGGTGGCTGATTGCCGAGGCGGGCGGCGAGGTTAAGGTGTTTGTTGACACTGCACCCGTGCCAGAGAAAGCCTTGGGGCAGGCTGCCGGGTTGGGCTGGCAGGGGAAACACACGAATCTTGTCAGTCGGGAATGGGGTAATTGGGCCTTTATAGGGTCTGTTTTTTCAACTTTGGATATACCCGCAGATTCTGCTGAGATTGATCGCTGCGGGTCTTGTCGGGCCTGTTTGGACAGCTGCCCCACGGACGCCTTTCCAGGCCCGTATCAATTGGATGCACGGCGGTGCATCTCCTATCTGACCATCGAACATAAAGGCCCTGTAGAGCCTGAACTTCGCGGAAAGCTGGGCAATCGAATCTACGGCTGTGATGATTGCCTGGCAGCTTGCCCGTGGAACAAGTTTGCGGTTGCCGCAAGTGACATACGCTATGCCGCGCGTGAAGATCTGGCAGCGCCTGCGTTGGAAGAGCTGGTGGCACTTGATGATACCTCGTTCCGAGCGAAGTTCTCTGGCTCACCCATCAAACGGATTGGGCGCGACCGGTTTGTGCGCAACGTGCTTTATGCCATTGGAAACTCGGGGCAGTCGAAACTGAGGGCTGCGGCCCAGAGTTTGACAGATGACCCGGATGAAACCGTGGCAGACGCAGCGCGCTGGGCGGTGGAACAACTTTCATAATTGCCGCAAACAGGCTGGACGTGTCGGCCCCAATCGCTACACCAATCTGCAGCGAACAGTAAGGAGAACCCGATGGCGCTGGCTTTGGGGGTGGATACGGGTGGAACCTATACCGATGCGGTACTGATCCGGGATGAAAAAGAGGTCATAGCCTCGGCCAAGTCCCTGACCACACGCGCGGATTTGGCAATTGGTGTGGGCAAGGCGATTTCTGCCGTTCTGGAGCAGGCGAAAGTTGCGCCGGATCAGATTTCAATGGCGTCTTTGTCCACAACATTGGCGACTAATGCCTTGGTCGAAGGGCAGGGCGGGCGCGTTGCGTTGATCTATATCGGATTCAAAGACAGCGACCTTGAAAAGCACGGTTTGAAGGACGCGTTAAAAGGGGACCCGTCCCTGGTTATGTCTGGTGGGCATTCTCATTCTGGCAGCGAAGCTGCGCCATTGGACGTTGCCGCGCTGGAGCAGTTTTTAGACTCTCATAAAGGGATTTCTGGCTTTGCCATAGCCGCTCAGTTTGCCACCCGTAATCCCGCGCATGAACTGGAAGCCGCACGGATCGTTACGGAAAGAACCGGGGCTCCGGTAACATGTTCGCATCACTTGTCGGCAAAGCTGAATGGGCCGAAACGCGCCGTGACGGCCGTGTTGAATGCGCGGCTGATCGGGATGATCGATCGTTTGATCGGGCGTGCGCAGGACCAGCTGCGCGAGTTGGGGATAATGGCCCCGATGATGGTCGTGCGCGGTGATGGGGCGTTGATGAGTGCTGAACAGGCGCGTGAACGCCCCATTGAAACGATCCTGAGCGGACCAGCCGCGTCAATTGTAGGCGCGCGCTGGTTGACCGGCGCAGAGAATGCGTTGGTGTCGGATATTGGCGGCACGACAACTGACGTGGCGTTGATCCGTGACGGTAAGCCCGCGATAGACTCGGCCGGGGCACAGGTGGGCGGGTTCCGCACAATGGTCGAGGCAGTTGCGATGCGCACCCATGGCCTTGGAGGTGACAGTCAGGTGCATGTCGTGACCGAGGGGTTGCAGGGCGGTGTTTTTCTGGGGCCGCGCCGCGTTCTTCCGGTGTCCCTGATCGCCTCGGAAGCGCCCGAGATCGTCCATGCCGTTCTGGACGAGCAATTGCGGGCCACGACGGTTGGTGAGCACGATACGCGCTTTGCCCGTCGCGTGCCGGGAATACGTGACGACGGTATAGATGTGCGAGAAGAAGCCCTGTTGGAGCGGTTGGGAGATCAGGTTCTGCCGATCGGTTCCTTGCTTCGGTCCCGAATGGAGAGCGGCGCATTGACCCGGTTGGTGGACCGCGGGATCATTCAGATCTCGGGCGTGACGCCGTCGGATGCCAGCCATGTACTGGGGCGGGTGGATGCCTGGGATGCGGACGCCGCCCGTAAGGCACTTGAACTGGTCGCGCGCAAACGGGTCGGGTCCGGAGATATGTTGGCAAATTCCGCCGAAGCGCTGGCGCAGATGATCGTGGACCAGTTGACAGAACAGACCAGTTTGACCTTGTTAGAGGCTGCTTTTGATGAGGAGCCAGACAGTTTCGGGCATTCGCCGCAGGAGCTGGCGCGGCATATCCTGACACAGCGCGGATTGGCGCAGCATCGCGGTTTGTTGTCGCTGACCGCAGCCCTGAACGTTGATGTTGTGGGACTTGGGGCATCTGCCCCCAGCTATTACCCGGCGGTTGGTGAACGGCTTCACTGCCGGATGATACTGCCGGAACATGCGGGCGTAGCCAATGCGATTGGCGCTGTCGTGGGGCGGTTGACCTTACGGCGAACGGGCACGGTGACAAGTCCTGCCGAAGGGCGGTATCGTGTACATCTCGAGGGCGGGCCCAAGGATTTTTCCGCATCAGAAGATGCGCTGGCTTTGCTGGAAAATGTTCTGAGGTCGGAAGCTGAAGGCGCGGTGCGCGAAGCCGGTGCAGAAGATATCCGGGTGATCGTGGATCGCGACATCAAAACCGCGCGGGTCGAGGCCAATGATGTGTTTGTCGAAGCAATGATCACGGTCGAGGCGAGCGGGCGACCGCGGGTTGCGGCGGGCTAGCCCCTCTGACTCGTTCAGAGGGGCCGGGCAGGTGGTGCATTATTCTGCGGCGCTGGCACGTTTGGGAAGAACCCAGTCCTGGCGCGGGAAGTGGCAGGTATATCCGTTCGGGATACGCTCAAGATAATCCTGATGCTCGGGTTCGGCCTCCCAGAAATCGCCGACGGGTTCGACTTCGGTTACGACTTTTCCCGGCCACAAGCCGCTGGCATTCACGTCTGCGATTGTATCCAGGGCGGTTGCTCTTTGGGCTTCATCGACGTGGTAAATCGCGGAACGATAGCTCATGCCTCGGTCGTTGCCTTGTCGATTCACCGTGGTCGGGTCGTGAATCTGGAAGAAAAATTCCAGCAGGTCGCGGTAACTGATTAGCGATGGGTCAAACCAGATTTCGATCCCTTCGGCGTGGGTGCCGTGGTTGCGATAGGTGGCGTTGGGCACATCGCCTCCGGTATAGCCCACCCGAGTTCGCAAGACGCCTGGCAGCTTGCGGATCAGGTCCTGCATACCCCAAAAGCAGC
The DNA here is from genome assembly GCF_056535125.1 of Ruegeria sp. O4. Taxonomy (NCBI): domain Bacteria; kingdom Pseudomonadati; phylum Pseudomonadota; class Alphaproteobacteria; order Rhodobacterales; family Roseobacteraceae; genus Ruegeria; species Ruegeria sp. O4. The sequence goes on from NZ_JBQERO010000018.1 coordinate 56,284, forward strand.
CTCCGGCCAGTACAGCACGTTGTTCAGTCATTGGATTTCCTCCACGTGGATCAGGAATTCGGCGTAACCTTCAGCCTCCATCTCATCCCGATGGATGAACCTGAGCGAGGCCGAGTTGATGCAATATCGCAGGCCGCCATGTTCTCGCGGGCCGTCGGGGAAGACATGCCCCAGATGGCTGTCGCCGTGTTTCGAGCGAACCTCGGTCCGGATCATACCATGTGTCGTGTCGCGAAACTCTTCCACATGCTCATGGATGATCGGCTTGGTAAAGCTGGGCCAGCCACATCCGGATTCGTATTTGTGGGTCGAAGCAAACAGCGGTTCGCCTGACACGATGTCCACGTAGATACCCGGTTCCTTGTTCCCCAAATACTTGCCTGTCCCCGGCCGTTCGGTGCCGTTGCGTTGGGTGACGTGAAATTCTTCGGGCGAAAGCGCCGCAATAACCGTGGGGTCTTTGGTGTAGCGTGTCATGGATCCTCCGGCTGATTTGACGTTTGTGCCATTATCTGGGGGCTGCCGTACAGAAAGCAAAGCGATATTTCAAAGCGCTCTCACAGTCGTGCAGTCGGTCAGACGCAAACACGTAGGTCCTTGCGTTAGGCCGAAGTCGTTTTGCCGGCAGGTTGGCGTGACAGCTGAACAGCAAGAATACCCAATGTCGTGACTGTAACGCCAATTGCGTCCATCGCGCCCAGTTTCTCGCCCAACAATATGGCCGCAATCGTGACACCGAATACCGGATTCAAAAAATGGAACGTGGCTGCGCGGATTGCGCCGATGCGATCCAGAAGAAGGAACCAGATCAGCGTGGCTAGCAGCCCAGGAAACAGGGTTGTGTAAGTGAACGCCAAGGCCAGTGGCAGCGTCGGGTGGATGAAAATGGTCTCAAAGATCGGCGCGGCCACGAACAACATGGCTGAGCCTACAAGCATCTGTAGACCCACGACCATCATGAAGTTACCGCCCGAAGTCGCGCCGCGAACCGCGAGGGTGGCAAAGGTCAGCGCCAAAGCTCCGATGCCGCATAGCGCGACGCCGAAAATGTCGACACCAGCACTGATCCGGCTGCTCATGATCAGGGCGACGCCAGTGAATCCGGCAAACAATCCCAAAATCCCGAGAGGGCGCAGTTTCTCGCCAAAAATCAGCCACCCTGCCAGCGCCACCAGCAAGGGCATTGTGGACGCGATAATCGCCGCGACCGAGGCTTCAACCGTCTGCATCGCGTAAAAATTCAGACCCAAATAAAGGGCATTTTGGCAAGTTCCGAACAGGATCGTTGCCCGCCATTGGTTCCGGGTCAGGTGCCAACTTTGCCCCATCGCCCGGGCAATCAGAACCCCCAGACCCCCTGAGATCAAAAACCGCAGAGCCAACGAAAACAAAGGAGAGGCGTCTGCCACGATGATCCGCGCCGAGGTAAAGGCAGACGACCAGATCAGGGCAAAAGTAAGCCCCATGGCTATGGCGCGCAGATCCATGGAGACCCCCTGTCACTTTGCGCGGACTGTCCCCGATTTTCCGATGGGTCGCAAGCGCTGCGCGTCAAAAAAGACACATCCGTGATGCAACGAAAGTCACAAGGATGTTTTTATTGATTGACTGAACAATTAAAGTTATCGGCTCCGGGATCTGACATATCAAGGGAGGGTTGTCGGTGCTTCTGGAGTACATTCTATCTTTTGGCGTTCTGCTGGCGTTGGGCCTAGTCGCGTTCTTCGTAGTGAAGTGGTGGAACCTGCGCTGCGTTGGCGTTACACCTGTCCACCTTTTCACGTTCATCGCGATCCTGTTTACGTCCGGTCTGGATGTTGGCCTGATCATGTTCCCGCTGACAGAATTTGGTGGCTATGCCGAAGATCCGGCCTATGCCTTTGCCAATCCACTGGCGATCGAGTTCGGTTTCTGGGGATTTCTGATCTGGGCGTTTTACTTCCTGACAGCCTTCTATTTCTGCGTGATCGAACCCCGCGTGAACTTCTTTGAGATTCCGCTGGTCAAGCTGATCAACAACGTCGTCATCATCGGCACCTGCGCCTTTACCGCCAGCCTGTTCCTGATCTACCTGCCTGGCTACCTGCCAGAGGTCGGAGATGGAGAATCTGTCGTTACCACCTTCTACGTCATCGTGTTTGTGGTCATTCTGGCGGCGGCATACTCGTCGACCGATTTGAAATATGTGCGCATCCTGTCGGTCGGTTCGACCTTTCTGTTCCTTGCACTGATTCTGGGTATGTGGGCGGCCGCTGGCATGGGAATGACCGGGTTTATCGAGACCGGCAGTAACATTGGTGCCTATTTCGCCAATGTGCACAAATTTGTCCTGCCGCTGACCGATTATCATGCCTTCTACTTGTTCTGGTGGTTTGCGTGGTCAATCATGATTGGCCAGTTTACTTCGCGCTTTGTGGGCGGTTTGAAAACCTGGCAGCTGCTGGCGGCGTTGTTGATCTTCCCGTCGATCCCGCTGGGGATTTGGTTCACCGTTCTCTACTACTATCACCTGAACGGCTTCAGCACCGCAGGCATCACCAATATCGCGATGGTAATCGTGGGCGTGACCTTTGTGATCAACTCGCTGGACTCGCTGATTAGGCTCTATACGGACAACCTGAACATGACCGCTGAGCGGTTCGGCAAGGCGACCTATGTCGCTGGCAACGTCGCGCTGCTGTTTGTGCTGACGCTGCTGTTCCAGAGTCAGTGGTTGCAAATCCAGTGGATCGGAGCCGTCGTAGTCGCTCTCTACCTGGCTTGCGTGGTCTATATCCTGGTCACCAAGCGCAAAGAGGTGATGAGTATCGACGCCATGCCGGAAGATCGCGATCTGGACTTCCACAAGGTTGAGACGATTCACTGATTGCTTGAAGCTAGGGTACCAAAAGCGGGTCTCGACATCGGGGCCCGCAACTCTTTTTAGGGGCTGCCCGATCCGGCCCTCATTCCTTGCCGTACACTTCAGTTCGTGTCGAGACGATATTTGAGGAAACTGTGGCCAGCGTAGTCTACTTGCCCAACAAAATAAGCGCCGAGTTTGGTCATTGCGCGCAGTTTCGTGCGTGAAGGCGGCAGCAAGAATGTCACGAACGGAATACGATTGTCCTGCTTTGCGAATGCGATGGCCTGACGTGCTATCTTTGCACCCAGTCCAAATGCACCGGGCTTCAAGACCAACCCGAAATCCCACTCTTCACCTTCTTTTTGAAATCCGCCCCATCCCACATAATGTCCGCGGTGCAGAATTGCCCAATGACCTAGGCCGTCCCGCGCCCAACACGACTCTTTCGCGTGAATGAAACCGGCGACTGTTTCCTCGTCCCAATCCTGCGTCAGGAGAGGCATGTGTTCGGCAAGAATTGGATTTCTCATATGCGCCAGTATCTCAGGTGCTGAGACGAGGGGCAGTCGCGTGAAGGTTATATCCTGTTCCATGGAACTGGGATTTAGCGGGCCAAGCAGGAAATCAAAGGGTTGTCCGTAAAAAACGTGCCAAGGACAACCGGTGTTGGATTGTAGCCCATATTTACAGTCTGAATAAGAACTCTGATGCCTTAGGACACATTTGCGCAGGCTTTAAAATGTGAAGCTCAGGCACAAAAAAGGGGCCGCGTAACCGCCACCCCTTTACATGGTTCCAAGCGCTTGAGATCAGCCGTTCACGCTGTCTTTCAGTGCTTTCGCGATGGTCATTTTCACAACCTTGTCGGCTTCTTTGGTGAAGGTTTCACCGGTTGCCGGGTTGCGGACCTGACGCTCGGGGCGTTCGCGGCAGTAGATTTTGCCGACGCCAGGCAGGGTCACTGCACCACCTGCGGAAACTTCGCGTGTGATCAGGCCGGTGATGGCCTCAAGCGCAGAGTTCGCGGATTTCTTATCGGTTCCCATTTCCTCAGCGAGAGCAGCAACCAGCTGAGTCTTTGTCATAGGTTTTGCCATTTCTTGGTCTCCTTAACGTGCCCGATCTATAGGGCCTCACCGCGTAACTGTAACGGGATATTGTGGCCAAACACAACGAATAGTAGCGCAGAAACCCCTAAAAATATGGGGAAAACGTTGCTTTTTTGCGTCAGAGGAAGGCAGTTTCGTCGAAGGAACGCAATTTCCGGCTGTGCAAACGCTCCAACGGCATGCCGCGCAGGTGCTCCATAGCGCGTATCCCGATCATCAAATGACGCCCGACCTGAGTGGTATAAAAGGACGACGCCATGCCCGGCAGCTTCAGTTCACCGTGCAGGGGTTTGTCCGACACGCACAGCAAAGTTCCGTAAGGAACGCGAAAGCGATAGCCGTTCGCGGCGATGGTGGCGCTTTCCATATCCAGCGCGATGGCCCGCGACTGGCTGAGGCGCTGAACCGGTCCGGATTGATCGCGCAGTTCCCAGTTGCGATTGTCGACCGATGCAACTGTTCCCGTCCGCATGATCCGCTTCAGTTCATACCCTTCCAGCTCGGTCACTTCGGCCACGGCGCGTTCCAGCGCGACCTGAACCTCGGCCAGGGGCGGGATGGGCACCCAGACCGGCAGGTCATCATCCAGAACCTTGTCATCACGTAGATATGCATGGGCCAGAACGAAATCACCCAATGCCTGTGTGTTGCGCAACCCGGCGCAATGGCCAACCATCAGCCACGCGTGCGGGCGCAGAACCGCGATATGGTCGGTTGCTGTTTTGGCATTCGACGGGCCGACACCGATGTTCACCAAAGTAAGACCCGAACCATCTTCACGCTTCAGATGATAGGTTGGCATTTGCGGCAGTTTCAGCGGTTGCTCGATTTCTGCGTCCGGCTCCGTGATCTCAACATTCCCGGTCGAGACAAAGCTGGTATACCCGCTGCTGGGATCAGCCAACTGCTCACGGGCGTAGTTTTCGAATTCCGAAACATAGAACTGATAGTTCGTGAACAGAACGTGATTCTGAAAATGCCGGGCATCTGTCGCTGTGTAATGTGCCAGTCGCGCAAGTGAATAATCGACCCGCTGGGCAGTAAACAATGACAAAGGCCCGACGGCGTCTTCATTTTCATGCACACCGTTGACGATGTCGTCATTCGTGGTGGTCAGATCCGGCACGTCAAACACGTCACGCAGGGTGAAAGCAGCCGCACCCTGATGCGGCACAACCAGATCTGACGTATTAGCCACGGCAAAATGCACCGGAATCGGTGTGTCCGACGCTGCAATCGTCACCGGTTGGTCATGATTCTTGATCAACAGGGCAATCTGCTGGGTCAGGTAGGATCGGAACAAATCCGGGCGCGTCACGGTTGTAGCGTGAACGCCGGGCTCTGACACATGTCCAAAACTCAGGCGGCTGTCGACTTGTGCATAGGTCGATGTCTTTATGCGAATCTCTGGGTAATAGGCTCTGTATCTGGCAGTTGGCGCACCATCTTGCAGTACCTTCGAGAAGCTGTCGCACAGAAATTCCGTTGCTTGAGTGTAAAGCTCCTCCAGTCGCGCAACTGCGGCTGCGGGATCGGTGAACTGTTCTGGCGAAAGGGCTTCAGGTGTCAGGAGTGTCGTCATGCCAAGGGTTCCAGAAGATCAACTTTTTCGAATGTGCGCACGTCAACCAGCCCGAGATCAGAAATCCTGAGTTCCGGTATGACGACCAACGCCAGCAGCGAATGTTGCATATACGCGTTGTTCAGATTGCAGCCACATTCCTGCATGGCCTGAACCATCCTGTCCGCCTTGGCCGCAACTTCGGCGGCCGGGCTGTCGGACATTAGACCGGCAATGGGAAGTTCGACCATCGCCAGTTCCTGGCCGTCCCTAAAGATCGTGATACCGCCACCCACCTCGGCCAGTCGATTCGCGGCCAGCGCCATCTGTTCACGGTCGGTGCCGACGACGATCATGTGGTGACTGTCATGCGCCACGGTCGAGGCCATGGCCATTTTTCCCTGATATCCAAACCCCGAGACAAAGGCGTTGGTGACGCCCCCTGTCGCCTGGTGTCGTTCGACCAGTGATATCTGGCATACGTCACCCTCACCTTCAACAAGCCCGCCAATAATCGGCAATTCGGCTTTCAGCGCTTTTGTGGGGGCCTGGTTTTCTACCACGCCAATGACGTTGGCCCTTACCTTGTTTGCGCCCGTCGGCGCCGCGATCTCAAAATCGGACGCGGCCAGTTCCTGCTTCAGATGAACGGTGCGACGTGCCTTGTCGGGCCAGTTCAGATGGGGGCAATCAACCTTGATCACCCCGTTTTCCGCAACAACCTTCCCGCGCGCTATGACCAGTTCGACCGGCAATTCGGTCAGGTCAGAGCTGAGGATGATATCCGCCCGTCGTCCCGGCGTGACCGATCCGATCTCGCGTTCTAGACCGAAATGCGTGGCGGTGTTGATCGTCGCCATCTGCACGGCCACAAGCGGGTCACAGCCGCAGGCAATCGCGTGGCGCACGACGCGGTTCATATGCCCATCATTGACCAGCGTGGCAGAGTGGCAGTCATCCGTGCACAGGATGAAATTGCGCGCATCCAGACCTTTTTCGGTGACCGCGGTAATCTGGCTTTCAATGTCATACCAGGCCGAACCCAACCGCATCATCGACCGCATTCCCTGACGGACCCGTGCGATGGCATCCGCTTCGCAGGTGCCTTCGTGGTCATCGGCAGGTCCACCAGCCACATAAGCCGCGAAATCAGGCCCTAAATCAGGGGATGCGTAATGTCCGCCGACGACCTTGCCTGCCCGCTGCGTGGCCGCAATCTCGGCCAGCATTTTGGGATCTCCGTGAATCACGCCGGGGAAGTTCATCATTTCCCCCAAGCCGATGATCCCGGGCCAATTCATTGCCTCGGCCACGTCTTCGGGGGTGATTTCATAGCCTGTCGTCTCTAACCCCGGTGCAGAGGGCGCGCAGGACGGCATCTGAGTGAAGATGTTGACCGGCTGCATCATTGCTTCGTCATGCATCATGCGCACACCGTCCAGCCCCAACACATTGGCGATCTCGTGCGGGTCGGTGAACATACTGGTTGTGCCATGGGGGATAACTGCGCGGGCAAACTCGGCAGGGGTCAGCATCCCCGATTCGATGTGCATATGCGCGTCGCATAAGCCGGGCAGGATAAAGCGGCCTTGCGCGTCGATAACCTGTGTCTCTGGTCCGGTACAATGCGAGGCGTCGGGACCGACAAATGCAATACGGCCTGCAGCGATTGCAACTGAATGGTTCGGCAGCAGTTCGCGGCTGTGCACATTTACCCAAGTCCCACCCTTTATTACCGTATCTGCTGCCTCACGTCCGGCAGCAACTGCGATCAATCGGGGGGCGACATCGGGCCAAGTTGGGAAGGGTGTGTTTTCCATGGCTCAACTTTCACGAATGCGCGCGCGGGTGCAACCCCGGTTCTTTACTACTGCCGACGGATCACAATTCTGCAAATCTGCCCGACCCGGTCGTCGAAAGCTGACATAGGCGCTGACAGCGCGCAGGAACCCGCCCGGGTTTACGTTTCGGACCCGAATTCTCGTCGTATCCAGTTCGCAAAGGTAACCGCTCCGGGCGTGTCCTCGGCCTGAGGGGAGAGCAGCAGATAATACGCCTCGGGCATCGGGGCGCGATGCTCAAATGGTGCGACTAGTCGTCCCTGATCGATCAAATGACCTGCGATGGTGTCATGGGCCAGGCACAGGCCACCTCCGGCCATCGCAGCTGACAAACAAACCAGATAGGTTGTCGCGTAGGTAATAGGCGGATTCTGCCAATTCAGAGCCTGATCTTCAGCCCACGTCGCCCAGTTGGTCAACAGGTTGGAACAGTCAAACAGAGGTTTTTCCTGAAGGTCATGCAGGCACACCTGATACCCCGGAGCACAGACGGGATAGTAATATTCAGAGCGCAGCATCTCTGTCCGGGTTGTATCTGAGGGTCGAAGGGAATACCGGATCTCGACTGCTGCGCCTTCAGCCATCTCGCGCGGTTCCCACAGCTCGGTGAAGATGTTCAGCTGAACATCCGGGTGTTCAGCCTGAAATAATGGCAGACGCGGGGCCAGCCAGTTCACGGCAAAACTGATGTTGCACTGCACCTGGACCGCATTCTGTTGCGCGCCAGTTACCGCCTGAGTGCCCCGTATCAGTGTTCGAAACGCCTCGCGCACCACCGGCAAATAGGTGATTCCGGCCTCTGTCAGCTCAAGCGCCTTCGGGCGTCGCAGGAACAGTGGCTGACCCAGATGGCCTTCCAGTGATTTGATCTGCTGACTGACCGCACTTTGCGTCATGTTCAGATCCCGCGCCGCACCGGTGAATGACAGATGGCGGGCTGCGGCTTCGAATGTGCGCAGCCAGCCAAGCGGGGGAAGCTTGTTTTGCATCGGCATAACTCCGGCATAAGTTCAGCTAATGGGATAGTTGCGTTTTTTTCGTTGGTCAAATTGCCGGACCAAATGCAGGCTTTGGTCATTCGAAGATATCAAAGGACGCATCACATGAGTCTCACCAACCTTCGCCCCAATATCGATCATTGGTCAGAACGTGTGGACATGGCTGCAACCTTTCGCTGGACAGCCCGGCTGAATATGCATGAAGCCGTTGCCAACCATTTCAGTCTTGCTGTGAACAAAGACGGGACGCAGTTCCTTATGAACCCCAATCAGGCGCATTTCTCGCGTATTCGCGCGTCTGATCTGTTGTTGTTGGACGCCAACGATCCGGATGTGATGTCCCAACCCGGTGCACCTGATCCCACGGCCTGGGGCCTGCACGGTTCGATCCATCGCCACTGCCCGCACGCGCGTTGCGTCATGCATGTGCATTCGATTTTCGCAACTGTTCTGGCCTCACTGGCCGACAGTACGCTTCCGCCAATCGATCAGAACACCGCGACCTTCTACAACCGCTACGTTGTTGACGAAGAATTTGGCGGGTTGGCTTTTGAAAGCGAAGGAGAGCGGTGCGCCGGGATGCTGGCTGATCCGAAGAAGAAGGTCATGATCATGGGCAACCACGGGGTTCTGATTACGGGCAGTGACCCTGCAGATACCTTTAACAGGCTCTACTATTTCGAGCGCGCTGCCGAAACATACATCCGGGCACTGCAAACAGGCCTGCCCCTGCGGGTGCTGTCGGATGAGATTGCAGAGAAAACAGCGCAGGAACTGGACGACTACCCCGATCAGGCGGAAGCGCATCTTCGAGCGATCAAGGAAATACTTGATGCAGAAGGCTCGGATTACGCAACCTGAATGCAAGACAGAGTGACCAACATGCGAGATTCCACGCAGGACCCCGAAGCTGCCCGCTGGCATTACCACCCCGACGGGCCAGTGGGCCTCAACCCGCTGTTCAGTTGGCCACCACGTCCGGCGGCCGTGCTAAAATGGTACAGCGGCGCGTGGTTGCAAATCACCGCCCTGACCCTGTGCATGACCTTGGCCGTCATCGCTTATGCGTTCTTTTTCCCTGCATTAGAGACGATGAAAAGCTTTGCACCCGGGTGGATGTTCCGGATCTGGCTGCTGAACATGGTACCGCAAACTCTGGTGGCAGGAAGCCTGCACTGGTGGCTGTACATGCGCAAAGGGCAGGGGATGTACAAAAAGTTTGATCGCAGGGACCTGACACGGGACAACGGAACATTCACATTCCGCAATCAGGTTTGGGATAACATCTGGTGGACGCTGGGCAGCGCCATGACGGTGGCGACCATTTACCAGTGGGTCATCTTCTGGGCGATGGCAAATGGCTGGGTTCCGACGATTACCTGGGCCAGCTCGCCGGTGTGGTTCGTGGTTTGGATGTTGTTTATTCCCATGTGGTCCGGTCTGCATTTTTACTGGGTGCACCGGCTGGAACATCATCCCAGGCTTTATAAACATGTGCACGCGGTCCATCACCGTAATGTCAATACCGGGCCATGGTCAGGGATTTCGAATCACTGGTATGAAAACATGCTGTATTTCACGACGTATTTCATCCACCTGATCGTGCCTTCCCATCCGCTGCATGTGTTGTTTCACAGCTCGTTCCAGCAGGTCAGCCCGATACTGTCCCATTCTGGGTTCGAGAAGCTAAAGGCCGGTGAGACCGAAGCCGCGCGGGCGGGCGACTTTTTTCACCAGCTCCACCACAGGTATTTCGAGTGCAACTACGGCACATCCGAAATTCCGTTCGACAAGTGGTTTGGCACCTATCACGATGGCTCAGCCGAGGCGACGACACGCACGAGGGCCTACAAAAAGCAGATGTATACCTGACGCGGCTGGTTCTGTCCGGGGACTAAACCCGTTCGAACAATGCAATGAAGGCCGTGTCATCCTTATTGGGTCCTGCAGCAAGATCGCCATAGATGCGAACCTCGGGCAGGGTCAGGTTGCGGATCTGGTCCTGTTCCAGTTCGTGCAGCTTACCCTTGAAGCCCATCTTTTCGAAATGGCGGGCGTTTATTGACAGGGCGAACGTAGCGCCTGACCGTGCAACTCGAAGCAGCGCAGGCAACACTTCGGGACCCAGATGACCGTGTGTGAACGTGCCAGATGACACGATGCCGGAATAGCTGTCTGGCGGAACCGGGATGCCATGGGTCAGGTCAGCCTCGATCGCGTCCCGGTAGATGTCCTTGCGCATAGCCTGTTCCAGCATCTCCGAACTGATATCCGTGGCATCAATCGGCCCAACACCAAGCCCAGACAACACCGCGCCACACAGGCCCGTTCCCGCACCGACGTCCAGAACCGGCCCCTGACCGCCCGCGCCCACAAACGCCCGCGCGGTATGGATATGAAGCTGATAATCCTCACGCGCGGCAAAGCTGTCGTCATAGTCCCCGGCCCATTCCGCATAAAGGCGTTTGTTTTCGTCCGGAGAGCTCAGCGCGTAGGCAGAATGCAGGTCTGGTTTCTTTTTGCTCATATCCACAGAAAGGCGCATCAGAAGATTCGATTCAAGTGCGTCCATGCGGCGCTTGCATCCCGATGCGCTGAAGCCCATCAACGGTGCATGACCAAGACACTCTTCTCATTTGGCCACGGCTATTCTGCGCAGGCCCTTTCCCGAATTCTTGCCCCGAAAGGCTGGCAGATTTTTGGCACCACACGAGATGGCGAAGGCACAGATGCGATACGTGCCTCTGGCGCGGACCCGCTGATCTGGCCCGGTGAGGTTCCAAATCTGGATCGGGTGACGCATTTGCTGATCTCAACGGCACCGGGCGAGGCGGGCGATCCGGTACTGGCGGCGCTGGGCGACGAGATCCGAAAACGGGCAAGTCAGTTCACTTGGGTGGGTTATTTATCGACAACAGCTGTTTATGGCGATCACCAGGGCGGCTGGGTTGACGAAGACACCCCGCCAACACCGACCGCCAAGCGTGGAAAGTGGCGCATGCTGGCTGAAGAGCAATGGGCGGCTGTGCCGGGCCTGCCTGTTCACATCTTCCGTCTGGCAGGGATATACGGCCCAGGTCGTGGGCCGTTCTCTAAGCTCACACGCGGTGGGCTGCGGCGCATCATCAAGCCGGGGCAAGTGTTTTCGCGTATCCACGTGGATGACATTGCGCAGGTTCTGCAAGCTTCGATGACAAGGCCGAATCCGGGCAGTGTTTACAATGTCTGCGACGATGAGCCTGTCCCGCCACAAGATGTCATCGGGTATGCCGCCGAGTTGCAGGGGCTTCCTCTGCCCCCGGCGGTTTCATTTGACGAGGCCGATCTGACACCGATGGCGCGCAGTTTTTATAACGAGAACAAACGCGTCCGAAACGACCGGATCAAGGATGAGTTGGGTGTCGAATTGATCTACCCGAACTACCGGGTGGGGTTGGAGGCGCTGATGAAGGACCGGTAGGTTCTTTACTGCGCGGCTGCCTTAATCATGTCCGAGGCTTTTTCCGCGATCATTATTGTTGGCGCGTTTGTGTTTCCCGACACCAGTGTTGGCATCACCGACGCATCAACTACACGCAGCCCCTCAATCCCCCGCACCCGAAGTTCGGGATCCACAACCGCCAGATCGTCGGTACCCATCTTGCAGGTGCCGACCGGGTGATAGATCGTATCGGCGCGGGCGCGGATATGCCCCTCCCAATCGGCGTCAGATTTGGCTGTATCGGTTCCGAACATCTCTTTATGCCGATATTTGGCCAAAGCTGGCGCTTGCAGGATGTCTCGCGTCATTCGCGCGCCTTTGATCATGGTGTCCAGATCGCGTGCATCTGCAAGAAATCCCGGGTCGATGACAGGCATTGCCATTGGGTCGGCGCTGCTCAGGCCAACGGTTCCCCGGCTTTCCGGGCGAAGCTTGCAGATATGACAGCTGTACCCGTAACCGTAATGCAGTTTGCGGGCGTGATCATCGACCATTGCGATGGTGAAATGCAGCTGGATATCCGGGCGCTCCAGCTCGGGTGAGGTTTTCAGAAACGCCGCCCCTTCGGCAAACGGTGTGGCCGCCATCGACACACCGGTCTTGCGCCACTGATGGATGTGCTTCAGCAGTCGCATTGCCGCTGTTGCGCCGATCCCAAAGTTGTTCGTGTCTTTGGTCCGGTAGGTCAGCGTAAAGTCGAGGTGGTCCTGCAGGTTCCGCCCTACACCCGGTAGTTCGTTGAGAACAGCGATCCCGTGCGGTTCAAGATCAGCGCTTGCTCCAATCCCAGAGATTTGCAGCAGCTGCGGTGTTTTTAATGCTCCCGCGCACAGCAGAACTTCGCGAGTGGCGGTAACGGTGGTGTCTGCCTCTTTGCCTTTGACCCTGAAAACAACGCCAGTTGCGCGCTTACCCTGAAAGACCAGCCCTTTCGCGTGGGCATGTGTAATGATCGTCAGGTTCGGACGGTTGGCAATCGGGAACAGGTAACCCGCAGCCGCCGAGCACCGCTCTCCGTTCTTTGTCGGGTCATGAAACTGCGTTACCTGATACAGCCCGACACCTTCGTTATCGCCTCGGTTGAAATCTTCAGTATGACGGTGTTGGAGTTGCCGCGCGGCTTCAATGAACGCGCGGGTGATCGGGCGAGGTTCTTTTTGCTGTGACACCTGTAACGGGCCCTTGTCACCATGCCAGCTGTCTGCGCCAAGCTCATTGTTCTCGGACCGTTTGAAATACGGCAATACGCTGTCCCAATCCCAACCGTCGCAGCCCTGATCGGCCCACCCATCGTAATCCTGCCGCTGACCCCGGACATAAAGCATCGCGTTGATCGCGCTCGAACCACCCAGTGCTTTGCCGCGGGGTTGATACCCCCGGCGTCCGTTCAGCCCGCGTTGCGGTATGGTTTCAAAAGCCCAGTTGTTGATTTTGGGTCGTCCCGGAAGGGCTGCCACGACAGCTGCCGGCACCCTGACAGTCAGGCCGTTTCCGTTCCCACCTGCTTCGAGCAGGCAAACGCGTGAAGCCGGGTTCTCGCTGAGGCGGTTTGCAAGAACGGATCCTGCCGAACCGCCGCCCACGATGATATAGTCGAACTCCATGCTGGCTTCCCTACTATCAGAACCATTATTGTGCCGGTCCGCTGTTCGCCATCCGAGCCAGGCTCACCTGAGACTGCGTCAATTGAGTAAAAAAACAATTGTGACCTGAAGTCAGTTTCCAAGTGTTCTTCGACATTCAGCGAAACGGTACGCCCGCGTCGATCGAGTGACTCAAGACGGATATCGATGTCGTCGTTTGCTGACGGGGTCGACGATTCCAGCCAAAGTGCAGATTTCACCCTCTTCTTCTGATGAGCCTGCACCTGAAATGGCCGATGGGAATCACGAAATATCTAAATAACCTATTGATTTACAACACTTAAACGAGAGAATAGTGAGAAATGTGAAGTTTTTTCAAAATGGGGGTTGCAGGTCGGAAGCCTAATCCGTAAATACCCCTTCACCGGCGCAACTGAGGTTGGCCTGACGGACTGGAAAGACGGTTGAGACGCACCGGAGAGACGGTGGGCATCTGAGGTTGAGGTT
>NZ_JBQERO010000019.1:0-69844 GCF_056535125.1 Ruegeria sp. O4
CTCGATCTCGTCGCGCTGACGACCCAGCTCAGACCGGATCGAGCCAAAAAGCTCAGGATCGCGGTCCGACAAGGACTGGGTGAAAAATCCGGTGTCACGAAGATTGGCGTTCATTGGCGCTCCACATGGCTGGGTAAAATCTTGCGGATTTCCTATCGGAAACGTCACACGCGCAAAAGGCTTAAAGCGACGATTTGGCCTACTGCGGCGTCAAGACTGGCCTATTGGGGAAAGGTATGTTTGTTTCGGAACCAAATGTGCAACACCGGAAACCACAAAACATGAAAAAGAGAATCGCCTTTCTCGCCAGCGAGGTCAAAGTGGCGCAAACAGCGCGTGACATCCTGGTGGCCAAATATGGAAATGTGGCACCTCGGGACGCAGATGTTGTGGTTGCATTGGGCGGTGACGGCTTCATGTTGCACACTTTGTACAATGTGCAGCATCTCGATACTCCGGTTTACGGGATGAATCGCGGCACGATCGGCTTTCTGATGAATGAGTATCACGAAGACGATCTGATGGCGCGGCTGGAGGATGCCGAGGAAGAGGTTATCAACCCGTTGGCCATGCAAGCGATGGACCAATCTGGAAAACTGCACGAGGCGCTGGCGATCAACGAAGTGTCATTGCTACGCGCCGGTCCTCAGGCAGCAAGGCTCAAGATCAGCGTAGACGGCCGGGTACGCATGGCCGAACTGGTCTGTGACGGGGCATTGCTTGCCACGCCTGCGGGATCGACCGCCTATAACTATTCCGCGCATGGGCCGATTGTTCCGATTGGTGCTGACGTTCTGGCCCTGACACCCATCGCAGCGTTTCGCCCACGGCGGTGGCGTGGTGCCTTGTTGCCGAAAATGGCGAAAGTCAGGTTCGATGTGGTCGAAGCTGACAAGCGCCCGGTCATCGTGGCCGCCGATTCCGTTTCTTTCCCGGATATCGACTGGGTTGAGATCAGGTCGGAACCAGCCATTGCGCACCGTATCCTTTTCGACCCCGGCCATGGGTTGGAAGAACGTCTAATATCCGAACAATTCACGTAAAATAGGCCATCCCCAAATTTTTCTCACGCCTGTGTGAAGCAGTTCACAGGAATTCCCTTAATGATTGGCTAATGTGAACTTGTCCGGAGAACACGCCAAGGTGGGAGTGAGTGGCCACCTAAACGGTGTTTTCGAATGGTTGCGCAGATTTTGCGCTGGCGAGGGTGGGTGGTGCTACGCTCGTCATCAGAAATCCGGGCTTATTTTAGCAGCTGGACCCCGGGCACAATGACCCGGGGTCTATTTTTTGTTACATGTGATCCCAAAGCGGGAAACACATCTGTCCCACGCGAGCTTCTATCGCGGCGGCGGCATCCACGGCCAAATCCTCGCGCCAGCGCTGTGCCGCGATCTGTACATTGATAGGTTGAGGCCCTTTGGGAAGGTTGGCCAATCGTGACGGAACGCAGGCTGCAGGCAGTCCCAGAAAGTTCATCGCATAGGAATAGACAGCGCATCCCAGAACATCATGCACGCCTTCCGCGCCTTCGGTGTCCCGGTCGGGTTTGAAAAATGGCTGTGGCAGGAAAGGGGACAAGACCAGCGGGTAGTCCTGCATAAACAGGGACCATTCACGGGCATAATAGCTGCGCTTGGCCAGCATCCGGACCAATTCTGTTTCAACGATGGGCGGGAATTCCTGAAAGTAGACGTCAAAGATGTCGCGGATGGTTTTGGAACCAGCGGCTTCAATGTCAGATTTCATCAGGGTCAGCACTTCGCCCATCAAGGTCCGGTACCCGATCCGGCCACATTCAAAGACATCGGGTGGATCGACCTCTTCAACGTCGTACCCTGCATCGACCAGCGCATCGCGCGCAGTGTCGAGGGCTTTTTCGACCTCGGGGTGCAGCGCATAGCCGAAGGTGTTCTTGGTGAATGCCACCTTGATCGGCTGGTCAAAACGCTCACCGCGCCAGGGCATTGGTACGTGGAACGGATCCCGCGCATCGGTGGCGATCAGGCTGGGCATGGACAGGTGTAGATCCGCAGCCGACCGAGTGATCAGGCCCTGAACCGACATTGATTGCGCCAGCAATCCGCGTTCGGCCTTCTGACTTGGGTTCCACGCGGGAACGCGTCCCAACCCCGGTTTCACCGTAACCGCTCCGATGGCGGCTGCCGGAAAGCGCAGGCTGCCGCCAATATCGTTGCCATGGGCCAGCGCACCGACACCTGCCATCACGGCGGCAGCAGCGCCACCGGATGATCCCCCGGGTGAAATGTGCCGTCCCCACGGGTTGAACGTGCGCCCATGCAGGGGGTTGTCGGTGTCGGCCCTGAAGGAAAACTCGGGCGTATTCGTTCGCCCGATCACAATGGCCCCCGCTTTTTGCAAGTTGCTGACCACCGGCGCGTCATCCGGTGCGATCACATCCTTCAGCGCAATGACACCGTTGGTGGTGGCGTGGCCTTTCTGATCGACATTCACCTTGATTGTTACAGGAACACCATGCAGCGGGCCGGTCGGCTGACCACGCCCCCGTGCAGCATCTAGCGACTGCGCGCGTTCCAGGGCTTCGGTGCGCAAATCTTCGACGACCGCGTTCAGCGCGGGGTTCACCGCGTCCATGCGATCAATCGAGGCCTGTACCGCCTCGGTCACGCTCAGATCGCCGCGTCGGGTCAAGGTGGTCAGCTCTGTGGCGCTGAGACGCCAGATATCGGTATGTGTCATGGGCCCTCACTGTCTTACAGCGACAGTAGGGGCCCAGATTCAGGTTGCAAGGGCGGACATGACATGGGCGGCCTGTGCCGCCCGATGGTTACTTGGCGTAACCAATTGTCTGCAATGCTTCCTTGATCTCATCAAGGATGGCAGGATCGTCAATTGTTGCAGGCATTTTGTAGTCCTGACCGTCTGCAATCGACACCATCGTACCACGCAGGATCTTACCGGAACGGGTCTTGGGTAACCTGTCGACGACAACAGCCAGTTTGAAGGCGGCCACCGGCCCGATTTTCTCCCGAACCATTTTGACGACTTCCTGAACCACATCGCCATGATCCCGTGTGGCACCAGCATTCAGGCACAGGAAGCCAACCGGCATCTGTCCCTTCAGCTGGTCCGAAACACCGATCACCGCGCATTCTGCCACATCTGGGTGGGCGGCCAGCACTTCTTCCATCCCACCTGTCGACAAGCGATGGCCGGCAACGTTGATGACGTCATCGGTGCGCGCCATGATGTAGAGGTACCCGTCTTCGTCAATCATCCCGGCATCGCCGGTTTCGTAATATCCGGGGAAGTGTTCAAGATAAGATTTCTTGAACCGTGCTTCGGCATTCCACAGTGTTGGCAAGGTGCCTGGGGGCAGGGGCAATTTAACCGCGATGGCACCCAGTTCACCGGCCTTCATCGGGTGACCGCCTTCATCCAGAATTTGCACGTCATAACCCGGCATCGGTTTTGCGGGCGAGCCCAGCTTGACCGGAAGCTCTTCGATACCCAGCGGGTTCCCGGCAATGGCCCAGCCGGTTTCGGTTTGCCACCAATGGTCGATCACCGGAACCTTCAGCGCGTTTTGTGCCCAGATAATTGTGTCAGGGTCGGCGCGTTCGCCTGCCAGATAGAGGGCCTGTAGATGAGACAGATCGTATTTGCCGATCAATTCGCCCTTGGGGTCTTCTCGTTTGACGGCGCGGATGGCCGTAGGTGCGGTGAAGAAGCTTTTGACCTTATGTTCCGAGATCACGCGCCAGAAGGTGCCAGCATCCGGGGTGCCGACTGGCTTGCCCTCGAACACAATTGTGGTGTTTCCGTGGATTAGGGGTGCGTAGCAGATATAGGAGTGCCCCACGACCCAGCCCACATCGGAGGCTGCCCAGAACACGTCGCCTGGATCGACGTTATAGACATTCTTCATTGTCCAGTTCAGTGCCACAAGGTGTCCGGCAGTGGGGCGCACGACCCCTTTGGGTGCACCCGTAGTGCCAGAGGTGTACAGGATATAAGCCGGGTCATTGCCATCAACCGGCACGCATTCAGCCGGTTCGACACCGTATTGGAAACCGTGCCAGTTGAAATCGCGCCCTTCAATCAACTGGGCGACCTCTTGTTCCCGCTGGAAGATCACACAAAAATCAGGTTTGTGGTTGGCCAGTTCGATCGCACCGTCAAGCAGGGGCTTATAGTGAACCACGCGACCGGGTTCCATCCCACAGGACGCGGCGATGATTGCTTTGGGTTTGGCGTCGTCGATGCGCACGGCCAGTTCGTTGCTGGCAAACCCGCCGAACACGACCGAATGCACGGCGCCGAGGCGGGCACAGGCCAGCATCGCCTCAAGCGCTTCGGGGATCATCGGCATGTAGATAATGACACGGTCGCCTTTCTCGACACCCTTTGCGCGCAGCGCGCCGGCCAGAGTGGCCACGCGGTTGCGAAGCTCGACATAGGATATCTCGCGCTTGGTGTGGGTGATGGGACTGTCATAGATGATGGCGGTTTGTTCACCGCGCCCGTTTTCCACATGACGGTCTACGGCATTCCAACAGGTATTGACCCGCGCGTCGCTGAACCATTCGTACAAGGGCGCATTGTCGTCGAACAGTGCTTTGCTGGGGGCCTTGACCCAATCGATCCCTTTTGCAGCGTTCATCCAGAACGCTTCGGGGTCGGATTTCCAGCTGTCATAAACGTCCTGATACGCCATCTTGTCCTCCTCACAACGGCTTGGACATTGTGTTAGGTCGCTGAAAACATCCGGGCAAGCGCGACGCGTGACGACGCGTCAGTTTACCGCAAAAAATTTGCAGATCAGCGGAATATGACTTGCAAATTTTTGCAAAATTACAGTTGAAGCACAGTTTTTGTCGCAGCAATAGAAAGTTTTGCAAAATTGCAAACCATTGCGTGCAAATATTGTGCCGTTCCGAGAATCAGCTCAACCAGCCGTTTTGGCGTAACGTGGCAGCTTGTCCTGAAGGTTCAGCCAGGGCAGGTGGTCGGCGTGGAACACGTGAAACTGTGGCGGCAGGGTCTCCGGGTTGTCCAGCGTTGCGGTGTAAAGATGAATGTTCACCGTATCGCGCGCTGTGCGATAGGCCATCTGGGTTCCGCAGTTGCCGCAAAACAGACGTTCAACCCCTTCCGATGAGCGATAGATCTTTGGTGCCTGACCCAACCATCTGACCGCCTCATGCGGCAGCCCGAAAAAAGCCGTGACCGGCGCGGCGCAGTTTCGCCTGCAATCTGAACAGTGGCAATAACAGCTCCACGCGGCTTGGGCATCGCTTTCCCAATGCACGGCGTTGCAGTGGCAATGTCCTTTCATGCGCTTCCCCCCCCTGTTGGCAGGGGCGCCAGCAAGGCTGCCCCCGGTTAACCGTAATGCGCCACGGGTGTTCCTGCAATCGCCGCCATGTTCAGCAGACCGCGCGCGGTGATGGATGGAGTAACAATATGGGCCTTGTTGCCCATGCCCATCAGGATCGGGCCAACTTCAATCCCGTCCGCCTTCATCTTCAGAATATTGCGTACGCCACTGGCAGCATCTGCGTGGGCGAATATCAGAACGTTGGCCGCCCCCTCTAGTCGCGACGCTGGGAAGATACGCGCCCGCAGGTCTGCATCCAAAGCCGCATCCAGATTCATTTCGCCTTCGTAGACAAAATCGCGCGGCTGCCGATCAAGGATTTCCAGCGCCGCCCGCAGCCGTTTGCCTGATCCTTCAGCCTGATTGCCGAATTGCGACTGCGAACAGAAGGCGATCTTGGGCTCGATCCCGAACCGGCGAACATGTCGCGCGGCGCCAATGGTGGTTTCGGCCAGTTCTTCCGGCGATGGCAATTGCCGGACATGCGTATCGGCAATGAACAGGGGGCCATCTTCCAGGATCATCAGGGACAACGCACCATGCGGGCGCAGTTTGCTGTCGTCCAACACCTGTTCGACATAGTTCAGGTGCCAGCGGAATTCACCAAATGTGCCGCAGATCATGCTGTCCGCTTCGCCACGATGCACCATGATCGCACCAATGGCAGTTGTGTTGGTGCGCATGATCGCCTTGGCCAGATCTGGCGTCACACCGCGGCGCTGCATGATTTGGTGGTAGGAAGTCCAGTAATCGTAATAGCGCGGGTCGTTCTCCGGGTTAACGATCTGACAGTCCTTGCCCGGACGAATGGTCAGCCCCAGCTTTTCACATCTGGTCTCGATCACATCGGGTCGCCCAATCAGAATTGGCGTTTCCGTCGTCTCTTCGAGAATGGCCTGCGCGGCCCTCAAAACCCTTTCATCTTCACCCTCGGCAAAAACGATGCGACGGGATGCGACGGCCGCGGCCTCGAACACAGGACGCATCAGAAGGGCTGATTTGAAGACCGACTGGTTGAGCTTTTCCTTATAGGCTTCAAGGTCCTCGATAGGGCGTTTTGCGACACCGCTTTCCATGGCGGCCTTGGCAACCGCCGATGACACCACGCCCACAAGACGTGGGTCAAATGGTTTTGGGATCAGGTACTCCGGACCAAAGGTCAGTTGCTCGCCCTTATAGGCAGCCGCCGCCTCGGCGCTTGTGGTCGCGCGCGCCATCTCAGCAATACCATCCACGCAGGCAATCTGCATCGCGTCATTGATCTCGGTCGCGCCGACATCCAGCGCACCCCGGAAGATAAACGGAAAGCACAATACGTTGTTGACCTGATTGGGAAAATCACTGCGACCCGTGGCGATGATTGCGTCTGGTGCTACTGCGCGCGCGTCCTCTGGCAGAATTTCCGGCGTCGGGTTGGCCAGGGCGAAGATGATCGGGCGGCTGGCCATTTTCCGGACCATATCAGGCTTCAGAACATTTGGGCCGCTGAGACCCAGAAACAGGTCGGCCCCACCAATCACATCGTCCAGCGTCCGCAAATCCGACTTCTGCTCGAACTGTGACTTGTGCGGGTTCATATCCTCGGCCCGTCCTTCGTAGACAAGCCCGTGAATGTCGCATAGCCATATGTTTTCGCGCTTCACACCCAGCTTGACCAGCATGGTCAGGCACGCGATCCCGGCAGCCCCGCCGCCGGTCGACACGACTTTGATGTCCTCAAATGACTTTCCGGCCACATGCAGCGCATTCTTGGCCGCAGCACCGACCACAATAGCGGTTCCATGCTGGTCGTCATGGAAAACCGGGATGTTCATACGCTCCCGGCAGAGCTTTTCGACGATGAAGCAATCAGGGGCCTTGATGTCTTCAAGGTTAATGGCGCCAAATGTTGGTTCAAGGGCACAGACGATATCCGCAAGCTTTTCGGGATCGGGCTGATCGACCTCGATATCAAAACAGTCAATACCTGCGAATTTCTTGAAAAGGACGGCCTTGCCTTCCATAACCGGCTTCGAAGCGAGTGCTCCGATATTCCCCAGGCCAAGCACCGCGGTGCCGTTTGAAACCACGGCGACAAGATTGCCGCGCGCCGTGTAACGTTCCGCATTGGCTGCATCGGCCTTGATTTCAAGGCTGGCCTCGGCCACGCCGGGCGAATAGGCGCGGGCCAGATCGCGCCCGTTGGCCATCGGTTTGGTAGCCTTGATCTCAAGCTTTCCGGGTTTGGGAAATTCATGATATTCGAGCGCAGCTTGTCGCAGGCTGGGGGTGTCAGACATCGGCGATTCAGCTCCCATTGAGAATTTGATTTAGCCTTAAACTATTTTTTTGGACTTGGCTACGCTACGTAACTCTGCCGTGATGTCGCAACCGTGAAACCGGATTGATATTGTCTGATTTCATTTTCACCTTTTCACATTGTGACGACCAAGATCACTCTGGCAAGGCCGTTGTGACATTCAGAACTGATGACTCGGCCGGCAACCAATGAGGGATCAGTAGGTTGGATGTTGGTTGCAGTGGTGTTGGGCGGTTGTAGTCACCCAGATTTGGTCGAGTTCACCGCGCTGAACGGCGGAGTTTTACCTGTGATTATTGAAATGCGCTTCTTCGTTATGGAAGAAATGCCGGAGATGTTCTTTTCGGTTGGCATTTTGACCTCTGTTCTGATCGGATGGCCAAAGTTGCAACTCGAAGAGAATACTGATGACCAAGACATCCGATCTGGCGAAAACGCACGCTGAAATTCGCCTGCCCACCCAAGAAATTCGCGACGACATCCCTTTTTACACAAAAATACTGGGGATGAAGATGGAAATGATCTATCCCGCTGACGATCCGCGCGTCGCGGTGTTTTCGGGGCATGGCGTGCGGTTGCGCATTGAAAAAGACGCACCGGAAAGTCCGGGAACATTGCGTATCCTGACGGATGATCCGTCTGATTTCGCGGGTGGTGAACGCGTTCTTGTAGCCCCGAATGGCACCCGAATCGAAATTGAAGAACGAAATCCGCCACTGGTGATGCCAGAGACCGTGCATTCCTTTGTCGTGCGCAGGCTCAAGGATCAGGCCCCCTGGATCATTGGCCGGGCCGGGATGCACTATCGCGATCTGGTCCCGGATCGGCTGGGCGGGTCGATTATTGCCAGCCATATCCGCATTCCCGATGGTGGACCGGTTCCGGACATGGTGCATTTTCACAAGGTCGGGTTTCAGCTGATCTTTTGCATCCATGGCTGGGTGGATGTGGTCTATGAGGATCAGGGCGAGAAAATGCGTCTGACAGCGGGGGACTGCTTTATTCAACCTCCGGAAATCCGGCACCGCGTTCTTGAAGCTTCTGATAATGTTCAGGTCATCGAGATCGGAGTGCCGGCTGAGCATGTCACAGAGATCGACCATGACATGACACTTCCCACTCCGCACATCCGCCCGGACCGCGAATGGCAGGGGCAACGCTTTGTCTATAATCAGGCCAAGGGTGCCGAGTGGATGCCCTTCCGCCTGCCGGGGTACATCTGCCGCGACACCACGATTGCCGAGAACACCAAGGGTGTCGCTGGGGTGCAGGTTGTGCGCAAAGGGTCGGGTGATCCGGAATGGGCCAGCCATGACACCGACATTCACTTTACCTTTGTGATGGACGGCGAGGTCACCCTGGAAGGAGAGGGGCGCGATCCCTACCGGCTGGAGCAAGGGGATGCGTTCGTCATCCCACCTGGGATGCGCACACGGCTGTCCGACCCAACAGACAATATCGAATTGTTGGAAGTCACCTTACCCGGTACCTTCAACACAACGCTGGGTTAAGCGAAAAACATGGGGCAGGGGCTTCAAATTCCCCGCCTTAATACGTTAGCGTGCAAATTTCTGACCAGATGATCAAAAATGAGGAATCGCCATGTCGCTGAAAGACGCTGCCTTGTCTGTCCGGGAAAACGCCTACGCGCCATATTCGAACTTCAAAGTTGGCGCAGCGCTTCGGTCTTCTTCGGGTCATGTCTTTTCCGGGTGCAACGTCGAGAATGTGGCCTATCCCGAGGGGACCTGCGCGGAAGCAGGTGCAATTGCCGCTATGGTGGCCGCGGGCGAGCAGGAACTGACCGAGGTCTATGTGGTTGCCTCCAGCCCTCAGCCTGTGCCGCCTTGCGGCGGATGCCGTCAGAAGCTGGCCGAGTTTGGCAAGCGCGATGTAAAGGTTACTCTGGCAACCGTCGATGGTGCGGAGTTTGAGACAACCATCGGAGATTTGCTGCCGGGTGCGTTCGACGCGTCGCACATGGAGGATGTCTGAACGCATGGACGCCCGTTCAATCATAGCCAAACTGCGCAGGCACGAAGTCCCAGGCCGCGACGAGCTTATCTGGTTCGCGCAAGGGTTGGCAGACGGCAGCGTCAGCGATGCGCAGGCCGGGGCGTTTGCCATGGCCGTCTGTATGGGCGGGCTGGGTCCTCAGGGGCGTGCGGACTTGACGATTGCGATGCGCGATAGCGGCGATGTTCTCGGTTGGGATGTGGACGGGCCGGTGATCGACAAGCACTCGACCGGTGGGGTCGGGGACTGCGTCAGCCTTGTGCTGGCTCCGGCGCTGGCGGAATGTGGTGCTTATGTGCCGATGATCTCGGGTCGGGGTTTGGGGCACACGGGTGGAACATTGGACAAGCTCGAGGCGATTCCGGGTGTCAGCACTCAGATCAGTCAGGACCGACTTGCGCAGATATTGCGCGAAACGGGTGCGGCTATCGTCGGCGCGACGGGCCAGATTGCACCGGCGGACAAGCGGCTTTATGCAGTTCGGGACGTGACGGCGACGGTCGAAAGTCTGGATCTGATCACAGCATCGATCCTGTCCAAAAAGCTGGCGGCCAGCCCGGATGCGTTGGTTCTTGACGTCAAGGTTGGCAGCGGTGCCTTTATGAAAACAATTGAGGATGCCCGCAAGCTGGCCACAGCATTGACCGAGACTGCGAACGCGGCTGGGTGCCGGACTTCGGCGGTGATCACGGACATGAACCAGCCTTTGGCCCCGGCGCTGGGCAATGCACTGGAGGTCGCGGAAGTGATGAAGGTTCTGACCGGTCCTGGCGCTTCGCCACTGGTGGACATTTCTGCCGAGTTGGGCGGCGTCCTGCTGGCCGATGCAGGCATGTGCATCTCGGTCGAGGAGGGGCGTGAGCAGATCGCCAAGATCATCCGTGACGGTCGCGCCGCCGAACGGTTTGGCCGCATGATGGCAGCGGTTGGTGGTCCTGTGAAATTCGTCGATACCTGGACCCGTTTCCTGCCTGAGGCGAGCGTTATTCAGGAGGTTCCTGCCCCCGAAGACGGTTACGTCTCCGCCATCGACGGAGAGGCGCTGGGCCTTGCCGTGGTCGCGCTGGGTGGCGGCCGCCAGGTCGAAAGTGATGAGATCGATCCGGCAGTAGGAATATCCAACATCCTCAGGCTGGGGGATCGTGTTTCAAGAGGTTCACCCATTGCCGTGGTCCACGCTGCACGGGAAGGCGCTGCACGGCAGGCAGCGGAAACTGTTCTGAGCGCGATGACAATCAGCGATACAGTTCCAAAGCTGCCCGATCTGATCCACGAAAGGATCAGCGTATGAGCCGTGCATTCTTTGTCGTCATGGATTCCGTCGGAATAGGCGGGGCACCTGATGCAGACCGGTTTTTCAACGGTGATGTTCCGGATGCCGGGGCAAACACGCTGGCCCATATCGCCCAAGCCTGCGCGGAAGGCCGCGCAGTAGATGGGCGCACCGGCCCGTTGCACCTGCCCAACCTGGACGCGCTGGGTTTGGGCGCGGCTGTGCGGCTGGCGTCTGGAGACGCCACTCCGGGCCTCGATGCCGAACCCGCTGGACTATGGGGCTGCGCGCGTGAGCATTCGCCCGGTAAGGACACGCCCTCAGGCCACTGGGAACTGGCTGGCCTGCCGGTGCCCTGGGATTGGCATTACTTTCCAAACACGGTTCCGGCTTTTCCAACGGAACTGAGCCGCGCGGCAGCCGAAGCTGCCGGGACCGAAGGCATTCTTGGCGACTGCCACGCGTCCGGAACAGCGATCATTGCCGAGCTGGGCGCCGAGCATATGCGCACCGGCTGGCCGATCTGCTACACATCCGCTGACAGTGTATTTCAG
This sequence comes from Ruegeria sp. O4, assembly GCF_056535125.1. Taxonomy (NCBI): domain Bacteria; kingdom Pseudomonadati; phylum Pseudomonadota; class Alphaproteobacteria; order Rhodobacterales; family Roseobacteraceae; genus Ruegeria; species Ruegeria sp. O4. Next base: position 11,505 of record NZ_JBQERO010000019.1, read on the forward strand.
ATCGCGGCTCATGAGGAAAGCTTTGGGCTGGAACGGTTGCTGGACATGTGCCGCGCGCTTGCACCGCGTTTGCATCAGATGAAAGTCGGGCGTGTCATTGCGCGCCCCTTTGTCGGAACGCCTGAGGCGGGGTTTGATCGGACGACCAATCGCAAGGATTTCGCCATTCTGCCCCCGGCACCGGTGCTGACCAATTGGGTGCAGGATGCAGGGCGGCGGGTTCATGCTGTAGGTAAGATCGGCGACATCTTCTCGATGCAAGGGATCAACACGCTGCGCAAAGGGTCGGATGCCCAGCTAATGCAGCACCTGTCTGACCTTGTGGACGAGGCGGAAGAGGGCAGTCTGGCCTTCGCCAACTTTGTCGAGTTCGACAGCCTGTACGGACATCGCCGGGACATCAGCGGATATGCGCGTGCGTTGGAATGGTTCGACCGCGAGATCGGGGATATTCTGAAGAAGCTTCACCCGGGCGACCTGTTGCTGTTGACTGCTGATCATGGCAATGACCCAAGCTGGACCGGAACAGATCACACCCGTGAACAGGTTCCGGTTCTGATTGCGGGGCAGGGTGCGGGACAGATCGGGCAAGTGGATTTTGCCGATATCGCGGCCAGCATTGCCCATCATCTGAATATTCCGGCGCAAGGGCCGGGAAGGAACTTTTTATGAGCGTTGCAGACCTGCCCAAAATTGAACTGCATCTTCACCACGAAGGTGCAGCGCCTCCGGCCTTCATCCGCCAGCTTGCGCATGAAAAACGTGTGGATCTGAGCGGTATCTTCAAGCCAGACGGATCTTATGATTTTCGTGATTTCGCGCATTTTCTGAGCGTGTACGAAGCCGCTTGCGAAGTTCTGAAAACGCCCGAAGACTTCCGGCGGCTGACATTGGCCATTCTTGAGGAAAGCGCTGAAAATGGCGTGGTTTATTCCGAGACCTTCCTCAGCCCTGATTTTTGCGGCGGTGGCGACCTGCATGCGTGGCGGGATTATCTGAACGCCATTCAGGATGCGGCAGACGAGGCCGAGCGTAAATTTGGTATCACCTTGCGCGGTGTCGTTACCTGTGTCCGCCATTTTGGCGCCGAACAAGCCAGGCGAAGTGCCCATTGTGCGGCCGAGACCGCCGGAAACTGGATCACCGGTTTCGGCATGGGCGGCAACGAATCCATTGGCACGCAGGGCGATTTCAAATGGTCTTTCGATTGTGCCCGCGAAGCCGGGCTGCGCCTGACCACGCATGCAGGTGAGTTTGGCGGTCCTGACAGTGTGCGCGACGCTGTGCGCGATCTGGGGGTTGAGCGTATCGGGCACGGCGTCCGCGCCATCGAAGACCTTGATCTTGTACGTGAACTGGTTGACCGGGATATCACGCTTGAAGTGTGTCCGGGTTCGAATGTGGTTCTGGGCCTTTTCCCAGATTTTGCTGCCCACCCCATCGCGAAACTGCGCGATGCGGGCGTAAAGGTTACGGTTTCCACCGACGATCCTCCGTTTTTTCACACGACCATGCGGCGGGAATATGAGATGTTGAACGCGGCTTTCGGTTGGGAGGCCGGGGATTTTGCGGCATTGAATGAGATGGCCCTGAATGCGGCCTTCTGCGATGAAGACACCCGCGCGCGGGTCAAGAAAAGATTGGAGAACACATGAGCGAACACCTGACCGTCGTTGATCACCCGCTGGTGCAACACAAGCTGACGCTCATGCGGGACAAGGGCACCTCGACCGCCGGATTCCGGCAGTTGCTGCGCGAGATCACATTGCTTCTGGCTTACGAGGTCACGCGCGACATTCCCCTTACAACGCGAAATATCGAAACGCCGATGGAAGAAATGGACGCCCCCATACTGGCGGGTAAGAAAATGGCGCTGGTGTCGATCCTTCGCGCCGGAAACGGGATGCTGGACGGGGTGCTGGAACTTGTACCTTCGGCACGCGTCGGTTTCGTGGGGCTGTATCGCGACGAAGAAACGCTGAAACCCGTACAGTATTATTTCAAGGCCCCCGAAAGCCTGAAGGACCGTTTGGTCATTGCGGTGGATCCGATGCTGGCGACTGGTAACAGCTCGGCCGCGGCCATTGACCTGCTGAAACAGGCCGGGGCGACGGATATTCGCTTTCTGTGCCTGTTGGCGGCACCCGAAGGTGTCGCGCGGATGAAGGAAGCACACCCTGACGTTCGTATCGTCACGGCAGCGCTGGACCGCGAGTTGAACTCGAAAGGTTACATCATGCCCGGTCTGGGGGATGCCGGTGACCGGATGTTCGGAACCAAGTAACCCGGTTTATTCGCCGCAAATATTCTGTAGCCGGACCCAATCACGGTCCGGCAGCACCTGTTCCAGTGCCCTTCCCGCCATCGGATCTGCTTCGATCAGGCCAAGAACGGTTTCGCCGGTCACATCACGGGCATAGGCGTAGGGGGTTGAGGGAAGCGCGCTTTGCGAGAACATCGCCAGCAAGTCGTCGTCAGAAATGGCCGGACGAGGCTGCGACAGGACCTGCTCGGTATATGTGTCGATAATCTCGGGCGTCAGCCCGCCGGTTGTCAGAAGCCTGAAGGCCGAGGTCGCGCCGGTTCTGTCCAGAAGGTCATCCAGCGGGTCCCAATGCGCGGCCCGCGCCCGTTCCGCAATCACATAGCCCGCTGCAACGGCAGGATCTTCGTAATCCTCTACCAAAGCACGGCTTAGCAGGACCGTGCCGCCAGGAAGGCTGAGGCTGTCCTGAACGCCTGCTGGCAGAATGATGATCTGCCGTACGCCCGTGCGCCGGGCCAATTGTTCCAGTGAATCCCGTGCATCCCGCGACGTACAGGCCTGGCCCGAGACGCGCTCGATCCGATGCAGGATCATATCGCCGATCTCTTGCCGCTTGACCTGGGGCACGACCGAGACAACGTGGTTTTGCAGTGCACCCGGCAGCCAGAACAGCAACAGGGCCAGCACGGCGGCCACGACGCCTCCGACACTCAGCCAGCGCAAACGCCCCGGGTGGGGGCGGGACCGATCAATAGCACGCTGCAATCGATCGATCGCTTCAAGCATCGTGGTTTCGGATTCCGCCAGCTCAAGCGTTTCATCCGGGTCACCGTCCGGGTTGAATATGGCCGGAAAGGAACCGGGGTTCTGGCGTTCAAGTGCCGCCAGCGACCAATGTGTTAGCGCCCTGTCATTGAAATCAGAAATGGTTAGGGTGGCTTCGCCGATAGACACAACAACCTCGCGCCGCTGTTCATCGGGCGAGGGGCGCCACAGACCGGTGGCTTCGATCCGCTGGTACTGTTTCAGGGCCGTCATCTGGGTTGGTCTGCTCGAATTTGTTTTGTTGCAGCTTAGCATGGTGAAATCGCAGGGCGCAAACCTGTTGCGCAGTCGTTGTGAATTGTGCTGGATACCCGAATGGATCGAAACAGTCGGCCCACCATCGCAATCAGGACACGACTTCATGCAGGCGCATTCCGCATCTTCTGCTGTTCTGGCTTCGGCCCTGATGGTAAGTGCCATGGCAATTATCGGCGTCATCGACAATGTTGTGATCCTTTTGGCCGAAACCGTCGGGCTGTGGCAGTTTCATCTGACCCGTGCACTGTTGATGCTGCCGCTGATTGTTGGCCTGTCGTTTCTGGGGCTGGGTGGGTTGAGGCCCGTGCGGTGGGGGCCTGTCATCTTGCGCAGCGTGCTGATTACCATGGCGATGCTTTTCTATTTTGCATCTCTTGCCATGATGCCAATTGCACAGGCGCTGGCAGGGTTGTTCACCTCACCGATTTTTGTGCTGTTGATCTCCGCTCTGGTGCTCAGGCAACCAATAGGGCCGTGGCGCATACTGGCCGTACTGATTGGATTTACGGGCATCCTTTTGGTACTTCAGCCAAACCCCAGCGATTTTGACCTGCGCACGCTGGTGCCTGTGGCGGCAGGGTTTTTCTATGCCCTCAGTTCGATCCTCACGCGTACGCATTGTTCTCAGGAAAGCACTGTGGCCATGCTGGCCGTTATGGTCATTACTCTGGGTGTGGCAGGTGCGATGGGGGTTGCGTTTCTGACAATCTCACCGCTCGTCACGGCAGAGGGTGCTGATGGCTTTGTCTCGCGTGGATGGGTTTGGAACATGGGGCCTGCCATACCGTGGCTGGTTACTCAGGCTATCGGTTCAACAATCGCGGTTTTCATGCTGATCAAGGCGTATCAGGTAGGCGAGCCATCTTATGTGGCGGTGTTCGAGTATTCTGTTATGATCTTCGGCCCGCTTTTCGCTTTTGTGGCCTTTGGGCAAACCATTGGCGTCTTTCAGATTTCGGGCATCCTTATGATTGCGGCAGCGGGTCTGTTGCTGGGGTGGCGTGCCAGCCGATCATCTGAACAGCAAAAAGTAGCCTGACGCGATTGGGTCGTATGCACGTCTAAGCCAGATCGTCTTGATGCTTCTGAACCTCTGTGAAACGCGAGGATTCGGAGGATCGACAAAATCGCCTTCGTTTCAGAAATGGAAAAAATGCCCAGTGAGGCTCATAGAGTGTTCATGAAAACTCGCGGTAACTACGCGGAATTGGTCAAAATTGGGCGCAAATATGTCTGAAATGTGACGGGCCGAATATTTGGTGTTAGCTCATTGGCATAACCGTTTTGTGCCAAAAGGGGGTAAGGCACGTGTCCGAAGTAACAAGTATTTCTGTTTATCTGGATCAGCTGCCAGAAGTTGATCGAACCAACAATAAACAGGCGGTAAATGCGCGCCGTGGCGGGTTTTTGCACGGCACCAAGATCGCCACGACTGCCGGGTGGAAGCCGGTCGAACGGATCACGGTGGGTGATCTGGTTAGAACCCTCGATCACGGGTTCAAAGAAGTACGGCGCATCTCGATAAGCGTTGTGGTCATTCCAGCCGATGAACGCCGGGTCGAGTTCCTGCCGGTCCTCGTGCCTGCCCGCGCCGCGTATAACGGGCGACCTGTCTGGTTGATGCCCGAACAGGGCATGGCGCTAAACCTGTCCCGGATCAACGCCAAGGCCGATGGACCTTCGGTGGTGCCAGCGCGTTTGCTGAACGGCGCCGGTCACCTGACGTCACAGGCACCGGGGTCGTCTTTTGAAGTGTTTTCTTTGTTCTTTGATGATGATCAGGTGATTTTTGTCGAGGGCGGATTGCAGGCCTATTGCCCGTCCGGTCGCTTCAACATGCGCGGTGCAACCACCGGAACACGGTACGATGTCGCGGCCGAAGAGGTGGCCTCAGACCTGATCCACTCACTTATAAGCAAGGGCGATATGTCGGCTCTTGCCAACCCATTGGGTGCGCTGCCTGCACCCATTCCCCAGGAACCGATATTTCCGATCCGCCCGCCGTTTGGGGTCAGGCGACCGGGTCGACCGGGACGCCCAAGCGCGCCGGTTCTGTTCCTGCGGCCCGAATGGCAGATCTAACCAAACACTGACAAGAACGATGCGGGCGCATGGTGACATGCGCCCGCGTCATTGGATTAAGCGGCCTTTGCTTCGGGGTTGAAGCGACCGTAGAAGCTCTGACCGTTTTCTGCCATCTCGCGCAGCAGTGGCGGGCAGGCAAAGCGTTCACCGTATGTCTCGGCCAATTGATCACAACGCTCGGCCGCATAGGGTGTGCCGATGATGTCCAGCCAGCTGAACGGACCACCCGACCACGGGGCAAAGCCCCAGCCCAGAATTGCACCGACATCGCCCTCGCGGATGTCTTCCAGAACACCCTCTTCCAGTGCGCGGACGGCTTCCAGAACCTGAGCAAACATCAGACGTTCCTGCACTTCGATCAGGTCAGGCTGGTCATCGGCAAGCGGATACTTCTCTTGCAGGCCCTTCCAGTATTCGACGCGCTTGCCCTTCTCGTCATAGTCGAAGAATCCGGCATTTGCCTTGCGACCCAGACGGCCCTGTTCCTCCATCCAGAAGATCAGATCGTCCGAGGGGCTTTCCGGATAGGCATCGCCCATCGCCGCCTTTGTCGCGCGGGCGATCTTGGCACCCAGATCAATCGAGGTTTCGTCGGTCAGCTGGATCGGGCCGACCGGGAAACCCAATTGCCGCGCGGCGTTGTCGATCAAAATGGGGCTGACGCCTTCAGTGACCATGCGCGCACCTTCGTTAATGTATGGAATGATGCAGCGGTTTGCGTAGAAGAAACGCGCATCGTTGACCACGATCGGGGTCTTGCGGATCTGACGCACATAGTCCAGCGCCTTGGCCACTGCACGATCCCCGGTTTCCTTGCCCTTGATGATCTCGACCAGGAACATCTTTTCGACCGGTGAGAAGAAGTGAATGCCGATGAATTGGTCAGCCCGTACCGAGGCTTTGGCCAGATCGCTGATCGGCAAGGTTGAGGTATTCGACGCAAAGATACAGTCTTCGGGGATGATCGCCTCGACCTTCTTGGTCATCTCAGCCTTGACGCCCATGTCTTCAAAGACCGCTTCGATGATCAGGTCACACCCTTTCAGGTTGTCCAGATCCGGCGTCGCGGTGATGCGACCCAGCATGGCCTCTTTTTTCTCAGCCGTGACCTTGCCGCGCTTCATGCCTTTGTCCAGATAGGTCTCGGTATAGGCTTTGCCTTTGTCGGCAGCCTCCTGGTCGCGGTCGATCAGAACCACTTCCATACCGGCCTGCGCCGATACCAGAGCGATACCAGCCCCCATCATGCCCGCGCCCAGAACGCCGATCTTCTTGACTGACTGGTCCGGGACACCAGCGGGGCGCACGGCTCCTTTTTCCAGTGCTTCCTTGTTCAGGAACAGCGACCGGATCATCGCACCTGACGAAGGGTTCATCAGCACGGACGTGAACCAGCGCGCTTCGATTTTCAGCGCGGTGTCGAAATCCACCAGAGCGCCTTCGTAAACCGCGCTCAGCAGAGCCTTGGCTGCCGGGAAAGCCCCTTGGGTCTTGCCGTTGACCATCGCCGAGGCACCGACGAAGTTCATGAAGCCCGCCGGGTGGTAGGGCGCGCCGCCGGGCATCTTGTAGCCCTTGGCATCCCAAGGCTTGACGAGATCGCCTTCCTTGGCGTTCAGCACCCAATCTTTCGCGGCTGTAACCGGGTCAGCGGCAATCTCGTCGATGTAGCCCGCGCCTTTCGCCTTCTTGACGTCCAGCATCTTGCCTTCGAGCAGCAGGGGTGCGGCGGCAATCGCGCCCACCTTGCGGACCATCCGGGTGGTGCCACCCGCGCCGGGAAAGATGCCGACCATGATCTCTGGCAGGCCGTATTTGGCCTTGGGGTTTTCGGCGGCAAAGATGCGATGCGTGGACAGCGGCAGTTCCATCCCGATACCCGCAGCGGTGCCGGGCAGGGCGGTGGCAATCGGCTTGCCGCCTTTCTTTGTCTTGGGATCCATGCCCGCCAGCTCGATCTTACGGAGCAGCGCATGCATCTGCATCGTACCTTCGAACAGGCCCTTGGCGGGATCGTCACCGGCCTGTTCTTTCATCACGGCCAGCAGGTTCAGGTCCATGCCGCCAGCAAAGGACCCCTCCTTGCCGCTGGTGATGACGATGCCTTTAACCTCGTCATCGGCCAGCGCCTGATCGATGCAATCGCTCAATTCTGCCAGCCCGTCAAAGGACATCACGTTCATGGTCTTCCCGGGCACGTCCCAGGTGATCGTGGCGACGCCGTCTGCGTCTTTGCTCAGAGTGAAATCAGTCATTGTCATCTCCAATCTGGTCAGCCGTCAGCGGGCTGCCATCCTTGCGGGTGAAGGAAAATCCGTTCTCATCAACCTTCACCATCATGTCCATGTCGCTGTAATAGCCGGTCTCGGTCGGGGTCCGTGTGCCCACCACCAGAAAGGTCATGGGCGCATCGGTGTTGTTCACAAGGTGATGGCCGTTGGCCTCACCTGCGGGCCAGGCGGCGCAATCGCCGGGCTGCATCTCGTGCTCGCCATCATCATCGACCAGCGTGCACGAGCCGCTGAGGATGATGGCAAACTCGTCCTGCTTCATGTGGTAATGGCGCAGCGATGACAGGCCCTGCGGATCCAGCCGCACGATGTTGACCCCGTATTGGGTCAGCCCGCCCGCATCGCCCACGCGCTGCGCAAAGCGACCTGTGGTCGCTTCGGCCAGCTTGCCGGGATAGGCCGAGCCGCCCTGAAACGGGATCTTAGAGAGATCCAGCTTGGGCATCAGACACGCTCGATAATGGTTGCCGCACCCATGCCAGATGCAATGCAAAGCGTGGCCAGACCGGTTTCCTTGTCCTGACGCTCAAGTTCATCCAGCAGCGTGCCGATAATCATTGCACCCGTGGCACCCAGCGGGTGACCCATCGCGATCGAGCCACCGTTGACGTTGACCAGTGCGGGATCGACATCAAATGCCTGCTGGAACCGCAGCACGACCGAGGCGAAAGCTTCGTTCACTTCAAACAAGTCCAAATCGCTGATCTTCATGCCATTGTCGGCCAAAATCTTTTCAGTCACCGGAACCGGGCCAGTCAGCATGATGGTCGGATCAGTGCCAATCTTGGCGGTTGCTTTGATGCGGGCACGCGGCTTGAGGCCGTATTTCTCGCCAAATTCCTTGTTGCCGATCAGAACAGCAGCGGCTCCGTCCACGATGCCCGAGCTGTTGCCGGCGTGGTGGATGTGGTTCACGCGCTCAAGATGGGGGTATTTCAGCATCGCAACCTTGTCGAAGCCAGGCATCTGTTCGCCCATCATAGCGAATGACGGGTTAAGCGCACCGAGGCTCTGCATGTCAGTGCCGGGGCGCATGTATTCGTCGCGGTCAAGAATGGTCAGGCCGTTCTGATCCTTGACGGTGATCACGGATTTCTCGAACCGGTTGTCGGCCCAGGCTTCCGCAGCACGTCTTTGCGATTCAACCGCCAGCGCATCCGCGTCATCACGGGTAAAGCCATACTCGGTCGCGATGATGTCGGCCGAGATGCCCTGAGGCACGAAATAGGTCTCCATCGCCAGCGAGGGGTCAACAGCGATTGCTGCACCGTCGCTGCCCATGGCCACGCGACCCATCATCTCGACACCGCCCGCAATATAGGCATCGCCCGCGCCGCCTTTCACCTGGTTTGCGGCCAGGTTTACGGCCTCCATGCCCGAGGCGCAGAAACGGTTGATCGCGAGACCCGGGATCGACTGGTCGAGGTCGGATGCCAGAACGGCCGAGCGCGCAAGACAGCCGCCTTGCTCCATCACTTGCGTGACGTTTCCCCAGATCACGTCTTCGACGGCGTGACCTTCCAGGTTGTTGCGCTCTTTCATCGCGTTCAGGGTCAGGGCGGACAGGCGCACCGAGGTTACCTCGTGCAGGCTGCCATCCTTGCGGCCCTTGCCGCGCGGCGTGCGCAGGGCGTCATAGATATAGGCTTCGGTCATGGGTCTTCTCCTCAAGCTCGATCCGACGGGTTGCCGGGCATCAGGTCATAGGGGTGTTTCCAGCCGGGCTGTTCGGACAAGCGGGTCAGCCAGGCGTCGATATGGGGCCAGTCGGCACGGTCAAAGCCAAATGGTTCAGGGTAATACAGATAACCACAGCAGCTAAGGTCGGCGTTGGTCACACCATCACCAACGATCCAGTCGCGGCCGTCCAGGTGGTTGTTCAGGATCTCATAAGCTGCCTTCAAACGCCCTTTATTGAATGCAATGACATCAGGGTTGCGGTGCTGCTCGGGTAGGAAATTGATCAGGAACCGCGTCAAACCAGCCATGGAGCTGAGTTTGTGATTGTCCCACAAAACCCAACGCAGAATATCGTAGTCTTCTTCCCGGTCCTTGCCACCGAACTTGCCGGATTTCTCCGTGACATAGGCCTGAATCGCACCGGATTGGCTGGTGTGAAAATCTCCATCGACCAGAACTGGTGCTTCACCCAACTCGTTTACATCAGCACGATATTCCGGCGTGCGGGTCACACCTTTGAAGAAATCGACAAAGACCGGTTCCCACTCCAAACCGGACATTTCCAGAGCCAAAGCAGCCTTGTAGCTGTTTCCACTTTCTCCGAAGCAATGAAGTTTGATGGTCATGTGCTCGCCCCTCCCAAGGCGCATGTGGCTAGGCTGGATTTGAGTATTTTTGAAAAGATGAAGGGCAGTAGGTAACGTTTCATCAACCATCTTCGTATTCAGTGGTCATGCGGTACAGGCTGGAGAGCCGATGACCGCAAAAGGTGAAGTCGTTCCTGTCCTGATGGCGAGTGCGCCCGGTGGCAGGGACGCATCGCCGCTTCATCTTTTCACAAATACTCCCGCCGGAGGCGTCCGGCATTCAAGTTAGCGTCGCCGTTGAGTTTTCTTTGCAGCAACTCATCTTTTCCGTGCCTCAAGTTCGGAATTGAAGATGCGCAGGCGGTGGGTCAGGTTCTCCTCATCAATCACGCTGTTGAAATTCTCGAACAAGAAAGACAGCGCCTCGCCTTCGTCCAGACCAGCATCCCGCGCGAACGCTTTGAGCTTGCGATACCCATCTTCAGTCATCGCAACTGGGAAACGGCGGGTCAGGCGAAAACGTTTTGGCATTTGGTCTCCTTCGGTAAACTGGGTCCGGGGGGTGTTGCCCGGACCCAGACTGAGATCAGAAGTTCGCCGCGTCCAGTGCCATTACCGTGTCTGCGCCGGTCTGAATGCGCGCAAGATGCATCGCGGTCGCTGGCAGGCGACGCGCCATGTAGAAGCGGCCGGTGTTGATCTTGGTCTCGTAGAACTCCTTGTCCGACGCATCATTGTCCAGAGCGTCCTGCGCGGCCTTGGCCATCTGCGCCCACATCAGGCCCAGGCAAACATGGCCGAACATGTGCATGAAGTCATAAGAACCGGACAGTGCGTTATTCGGGTTCTTCATGCCTTCCTGCATGAAATACATGCCAGCGGCCTGAAGATCCTTGGATGCGGCTTTCAGCGGTTCGATGAACGCCTTGTCGTATGCTTCGTTCTGGCCCGCGTTTTCCTTGCAGAAGGTTTTGACCATCTCGAAGAACGCCATGACGTGCTTGCCGCCATCCTGCGCCAGCTTGCGACCCACAAGATCAAGCGCCTGAACGCCATTTGCACCTTCGTAGATCATCGCGATGCGGGCGTCGCGGGTATATTGCGACATGCCCCATTCTTCGATGTAGCCATGGCCACCATAGACCTGCTGCGCCTGAACGGTCATGTCGTAGCCTTCGTCGGTCAGGAAGCCTTTGATGACCGGGGTCAGCAGCGAGATCAGCCCGTCCGCATCCTTGTCTCCCGCGCGGTGCGCCTTGTCGATCATGGTCGCGCCCCAAAGGATGAACGCGCGCGCGCCTTCGGTAAAGCTTTTCTGATCCATCAGGTTGCGACGGATATCAGGATGCACGATCAGAGGATCGGCCGGACCATCCGGGTTCTTGACACCGGTCACATCGCGACCCTGCAAACGGTCCTTGGCGTATTCCAGAGCATTCTGATAGGCCGCTTCGGCTTGCGACAGGCCCTGCATGCCCACCCCCAGACGCGCTTCGTTCATCATGGTGAACATGGCGCGCATGCCCTTGTGCTCTTCGCCCAGCAGCCAGCCGGTGGCTTCGTCATAGTTCATGACGCAGGTCGAGTTGCCGTGGATGCCCATTTTCTCTTCGATCTTGCCGACCGATACGCCGTTGCGTTCGCCCAGACTGCCGTCTTCGTTCACAATGAACTTGGGCACAATGAACAGCGACACGCCTTTGATGCCCTCGGGGCCACCTGGGATCTTGGCCAGCACCAGGTGGATAATGTTGTTTGCCATGTCGTGGTCGCCAGCCGAGATAAAGATCTTCTGGCCTGATATCTTATAGCTGCCATCACCCTGCGGTTCTGCCTTGGTGCGCATCAGGCCCAGATCGGTCCCACAATGCGGTTCGGTCAGGTTCATGGTGCCGGTCCATTCACAGCTGACCATGTTGGGTAGGTATTTGTTCTTCTGCTCGTCTGTTCCGTGCGCCAGAATGGCCGAGGCTGCGCCATGGGTCAGGCCCTGGTACATGGTGAAAGCCTGGTTGGAGCCCGAGAACATCTCACCTACGGCTGTGCCGATCACGTAGGGCATGTTCTGGCCACCATACTCTTCCGGCATGTCGAGGCCAGTCCAGCCACCTTCCTTCATCTGCTCGAAGGCGTCTTTGAACCCGGTAGGGGTGTACACAATACCGTTTTCCAACCGGCACCCTTCGGTGTCGCCAACAACGTTCAAAGGATGCAGGACGTTGGCGGCAACCTTGCCTGCTTCTTCCAGAACTGCGCCGGTGAATTCGGCATCCAGTTCGTCATAGCCGGGGATGTCCGACTGTGAGACTTTCAGAACATCGTGCAGAATGAACTGCATGTCTTTGGTTGGCGCGTTGTAAACGGGCATGTGAAGCTCCCTTAATTCATATGTCCGGAAGGCAGGGCGAGGTTACTCGGCCGCCTTCTTTTCCTGTTTCATCGAGGCGATGACTTTCTCGCCCCAGCGCAACTGCTCTTTCAGATCGTCGATGGCCTGCGTCAGCTCTTCGCGGCGCGATTCCATGTCAGCCAGACGCTCGCACGCGATTTCATATGTGCGATTCATCTGGGTGACCTGTTGATCGCCCACATGGTAGAGATCCAGCAGCTGTCGAATTTCCTCGAGGCTGAACCCGAATCTTTTGCCGCGCAGGATCAGCTTGAGCCGCGCCCGGTCACGTTTGGTGAACAGACGTTTTTGGCCTTCGCGGATCGGGAACAGTAGTTCCTTTGCCTCATAGAACCGCAAGGTGCGTGGTGTGACATCATAGGTCTCGCACATCTCGCGGATGGTCATCACATCTTCGGTCATTCGTCATACTCTCGTCACTGGCGTCATGAGACATGAGTTGCGCAGTTGGTGGGTGCTTTACAACATGTGAGTGACGTTTACGTAATCCAGACGCTGCGTCACTTTGAAGTTGACGTAACATCCGTGCACGTAAGGGGCTTTCGGCGTAATTTTGTTACCGTTACGTCAACTGATTTCCGGCATGAAAAAACGGGTGCCTTGAAGGGGATGCGCATCGGTTTTGACAGGTTCTGCCACCTGCAATGCTTAGTTATGAAAAATCGGAAAAGGTTATTCCAGCGACTTGGCCGTTTGGTCGCGCAGGCTTTTGAGTTCGTCCATTGCCTCATCCAGCTGCTGGCGCTGCTGCTGAAGCTCACTCATCTGGCGGTCCGCCATTTCGACAAAGGTGGCCATCTGGGCCTCGTTTCCCTGATCTTCATAGATCAGTAGCCATTGGCGAATCTCTTCTAGAGGAAAACCAAACTTTCGGCCGCGCATGATCAGTTTCATCCGCGCGCATTCCCGGGCCCCATAAAAGCGCGAACGCCCTTCGCGGTCCGGTTGCAAAAGCTCGATATATTCGTAGTAGCGCAGGGTGCGCGGCGTCACGTCAAACTCGGCGCACATTTCTTTGAATGACAAACGGTTGTTGGACATTCCCGGTCTCCTCGTCAGCAACCTAGGCGGTCCCGATCCCAAGCGCAACAGGTAGGCTTGCTCTTTACCGGAACACCGGCTCATAAAGGCGGTGCAGAGAACAGGACGCATACTTATGGTCGATAAGACAGTTTTAGCCCGCCAGTTTATCGAGGCGATCCCCCATGCGCGGGCATTGAACCTTACGCTCACGCAGATCGGCGAGGGTGAGGCAGAGATAACTCTGCCCTACAACAAAGACCTGATCGGGGATCCGCGTACAGCGGTGATTCATGGGGGAGCGATATCCACGATTCTGGACACCTGTTGTGGCGCTGCGGTGATGAGCCACCCATCGGCCCCCGGAGGAACCGCAACAATCGATCTGCGGATAGACTATATGCGCGCGGCGACGCCAGGTCAGACGATTACTGCACATGCCGTCTGTCACCATATCACGCGAAACGTTGCCTTCGTGCGGGCCACCGCAATGGACAACGACACGGACCTGCCGGTGGCGACAGCCTCAGGGTCCTTTACGGTTGAAGGGAAGTAATATGCCAAGACCTCGTCCCGAGCCGATGCAGGTGGTCAAGCAGCGCCGCGATGCAGCCCTGCGTGCGCTTGTCGACGGCGTACCGTATATACGTTTCCTGAACATCAGTTTTGACAGGCGCGGGGATGAGCTGACCGGCGTTTTGAATTTCGATGACAAGTTGATCGGCAATCCGTTTCTGCCTGCAATTCATGGTGGTGTGACGGCTGCCTTTTTGGAAGTGACAGCCGTTATCACGCTGAGCTGGGAACACATGTTCCCAAGTATTGAAAGCGGAGAGATCGATGCAGAGGCCATCGTGTCAGACGAAAGCATCCGGTTTCCCAAGACGATCGACTTTACCGTTGACTATCTGCGTTCGGGCTTGCCGCGAGACGCCTATGCGCGGGCATTTATCAGCCGGTCGGGGCGGCGTTACGCCTCGGTACGGGTTGAAGCCTGGCAGGACAATCATGCGAAACTGTTTGCGCAGGCCTCCGGGCATTTCCTGATGCCGCAACCGCCTCGGGGCAAGAGCTGACCATGCAGGACGCCTCGGCGCCCATCACGCATCGACGGGTACTGAAGATCGCTGTGCCGATTGTCCTGTCGAACGCCACCGTTCCGATTCTGGGGGCAGTTGATACCGGCGTTGTCGGCCAGTTGGGGCAGGCTGCGCCTATTGGTGCGGTCGGGATCGGTGCAGTGATCCTGTCAACGATCTACTGGATCTTCGGTTTCTTGCGGATGGGAACCACCGGGATGGCGGCGCAGGCACGCGGGGCAGGCGACGCTGTTGAAACCCGGGCATTGCTGATGCGCGGCCTGATGCTTGGCGGCGCGGCCGGGCTGTTCTTTTTCCTCACGCAAGTGGCTGTGTTCGCCGGTGCATTCGCCCTTTCCCCGGCAAGTCCCGAGGTCGAAACGCTCGCCCGCGCCTATCTTGAGATTCGAATTTGGGGGGCGCCAGCAACTATCGCGCTTTATGCGGTTACCGGATGGTTGATTGCGGTTGAACGCACGCGTGGGGTTTTTGTTCTTCAGGTCTGGATGAACGGATTGAACATCGTTCTGGACCTGTGGTTTGTGCTTGGTCTTGGCTGGGGTGTCGAAGGGGTTGCCATTGCCACTTTGATTGCGGAATGGACAGGTCTGGCGCTGGGCCTTTGGCTGTGTCGGGATGGGTTCGAAGACGGAATCTGGCGCGACTGGGCCCGCATATTTGATGCCGCTCGGCTGCAACGGATGTTGCAGGTCAACGGCGATATCATGATCCGGTCGGTTTTGCTGACCGGATCCTTCACGACTTTTCTTTTCGTCGGTTCGGATCTCGGTGATGTCAATCTGGCGGCCAATCAGGTCTTGCTTCAGTTTCTAGAAGTCACAGCTTTCGCGCTGGACGGGTTCGCCTTTTCCGCCGAGGCTTTGGTCGGAAGCGCGGTGGGTGCCAGAGACAGGTATCAGGTGCGCCGTGCGTCTGTCATGACCTCGCAATGGGGTGTTGGGGGTGCCCTGTTACTGGGTGCGGTTTTCTTCGTCGCCGGACCGG
Source organism: Ruegeria sp. O4 (assembly GCF_056535125.1). NCBI lineage: Bacteria > Pseudomonadati > Pseudomonadota > Alphaproteobacteria > Rhodobacterales > Roseobacteraceae > Ruegeria > Ruegeria sp. O4. The sequence goes on from NZ_JBQERO010000019.1 coordinate 27,011, forward strand.
CGTTGATCGACGTCATGTCGACCTCACCGCAGGTGCGTGAGGCGGGGCGTGAGTTTCTCGTATGGGCCGCGTTGGCACCCGTTATTGGCGTGGCAAGCTGGATGTTTGACGGAATCTACATAGGCGCTACCTGGACCCGGGCAATGCGCAGCGCGATGTTCCAATCGGTTGTGTTCTATCTGGTTGCGCTGTTTATTCTGGTGCCAAGCTTCGGAAATCACGGCCTGTGGGCCGCGTTGATGGTGCTTAATATCGCGCGCGGCGTGACTTTAGGATGGCGCTATCCCAAGCTCGAGGCGCAGGTGGCCTAGAGCAGCGTAAGAAGGTTTTCCGGTGGACGCCCGATGGCGGCTTTATCCCCCGCAATGGCAAGCGGACGCTCAATCAGGATCGGGTTTTCGGCCATGGCCCGGATCAGGGCGTCGTCTGGCGAAGCCTTTGTCAGCCCCAGTTCCTTGAACCGGGATTCTCCGGTACGCATCATCTCAACGGGCGAAAGCCCCAATGCGGATTGTGCCGCTCGCAGCTCATCGATTGATGGTGCATCCTCAAGATATTTGCGCACCGTGACCCGTGCGCCATTCTCTTCCAGCAACGCAAGACCGGCGCGGGACTTTGAACAGCGCGGGTTGTGCCAATATTCGATCATAGCCAGTCCTCTCGTTTGCTGCCGACGGCTTGGGCTACATTCTCAAAGCCGTCGCGGGCCAGCAGTTCATCCAGCCCGTTCGCAATGTCAGCCGCCAGAGAAATGCCGCCATACACCATCGCCGTATAGAACTGCACAGCAGATGCCCCGGCGCAAATCTTGGCATAGGCCTGTTCCGCATTGCTGATGCCACCCACGCCGATCAGGGGAATGTCACCTCCGGTCAACTGGCTGAGCCGTGCCAGAACACGTGTTGATTTCTCGAACAGCGGTGCGCCGGACAATCCGCCGGTTTCACCTTTGTGCGAACTGCGCAACCCGTCACGCGACAGGGTGGTGTTGGTGGCGATCACGGCATCCACACGGGTCTCGCGCGCAACATCGGCAATGTCCTGCAACTCGGCATCGGTCAGGTCCGGCGCGATTTTCAGGAAGATGGGCAGTGGGCGAGGCAGCGCATCACGGGTTTCAATCACACCGTTCAAAAGCGCGCTTAGCGCCGCCTTGCCCTGCAAATCCCGCAGCTTTTCCGTATTCGGGGATGACACGTTGACCGTGGCAAAATCCAGATGCGCGGCACAATGCGCCAGCACCTTTACGAAATCACCCGCGCGATCCTCGCTGTCCTTGTTGGCGCCCAGATTCAGGCCGATCACCGCATTTTGGGGGCGATCAGCAAGCCGTTTTTCCATCACCTCCATGCCTTCGTTGTTGAAGCCAAAACGGTTGATCGCCGCTTTGTCCTCGGTCAGGCGAAACAGGCGTGGTTTGGGGTTTCCCGGTTGCGGGCGCGGTGTGACGGCCCCGACTTCGATGAAACCGAACCCTGCGCGCGACAGCGGCGTCAGAACTTCACCGTTTTTGTCGAAGCCCGCGGCCAATCCTACCGGGTTAGGCAGGTCCAACCCGGCAAGGCTTGTTTTCAGGCGCGGCGTTGTCACCGGCCCCGGCGCAGGCGCAAGCCCCGCCTTCAAAGCCCTGATCGACATCCCGTGGGCGGTTTCGGGGTCCATGCAGTGCAGGGCTGCAAGCCCGAATTTCTCGGTCAGTTTCATCCGAACGCTTTCCTGCTTTCGCTTGATCCGCACCGGATCAGGCGCGAGGTCTCTACCGCAGCCTGCCGATGGACCACCGCCGCCCGGTAGGCCGGATCGGTCACCATTTCAAGAAACGCATATGCAGTCGGATAGCGTGCGATAAAGACGGCATCCCATACCTCATCAGCCGGTCCGATCAGTGTCGTTTCAAAGACACCCCGCCATAGGATGCTTGCCCCGATACGGCCAATGATTGGGGCGGTTTCAGTCCCGTATTTCTGATAGGCCTGCGCCCCGGTCAACCCTGCGCCCGCCAATTCATGTGATTTGGGATACTGCGCCTCGGCGCGGAACTTCACCAGATTGAGCATTTCGATCGGCTGGTCGCGGTCCAGGGCCTTGAACGCCTCGAACTGGCCGCGATCCGGATCGACATAAGATATCATGCCATGTCCTCGGGAAACTGATGTGCCGTGCCGACAAAAGGCAGGGGTCGCGCCCAGACAACGTCGCTTAACCTGATCTGACGATACAGATGTGGAAACAGGGCGTCTCCTCGCGACACTTCCCATTTCAGGTCATCGCCCATGGCATCGGCATCACAGGCCAACAGCGTAAGCCCTTCAACGCCCGCAAAATGCTTGGCAGCGGTTTCAGCAGCTTGTTCAGCGGTAGAAAAGTGAACAAACCCGTCTGACACGTCAATGGGTGCTCCGTCTGTGGCGCCCAGACTTTGCAGTTCAGCCCATTCGACGGCTCGGAAAATCTTGTAGATCAGCATGATGACCTGATGCCCCGCACAGCGCTTGGAATCAAGCTGGATTTCTCCTTTGACTCTCGGTCGACATAAGCGCACGATCCCCGGCAATAATAACAGGGAGTTCCAAGATGTTGACCCGATTTTTAACTTCGGTCGCGGTGGTGGGCCTGACGGCGGGTGCCGCAGCAGCCGATTACAAGCTGACAATTCTGCACACCAACGATTTCCATTCGCGCTTTGAGCCGATCAACAAATACGACAGCGGTTGCGGTGAGGAAGACAATGCAGAAGGCAAGTGCTTTGGCGGATCGGCGCGCCTAGTAACGGCAGTTGCCGACGCGCGCGCACGGGCAGAAAATTCGATTCTGGTGGATGGAGGTGACCAGTTCCAGGGGTCCCTTTTCTATACCTATTACAAGGGCAAGGTCGCAGCCGAGTTCATGAACAAGCTGGGCTATAATGCCATGACCGTCGGCAACCACGAGTTTGATGACGGCCCCGAAGTGTTGCGGGGGTTCATCGACTCGGTCGACTTCCCGGTCCTGATGTCCAACGCCGATATTCACGACGAAGAGCTTTTGACAGACAGGATCAAGAAATCGACCGTTATCGAAGTAGGCGGCGAGAAGATCGGCTTGATCGGCCTGACCCCAATCGACACGGATGAGCTTGCCTCGCCCGGCCCCAATGTCACGTTTTCGGACCCGGTGCCAGCTGTGCAGGCCGAAGTCGATAAACTGACAGGTGAGGGTGTCAACAAGATCATCGTTCTCAGCCATTCCGGCTATGGCGTCGATCAGCGTGTCGCACAAGAGACGACTGGTGTTGACGTGATCGTCGGCGGGCATTCGAACACGTATCTTTCGAATGTGTCGGATAAGGCGGCAGGTCCGTACCCAACAGTGGTAAACGGCGTACAGATCGTTCAGGCCTATGCTTATGGCAAGTTTCTGGGCGAATTGAACGTCACTTTCGATGACGATGGCAAAGTGATCGAGGCAGCTGGCGAGCCTTTGATCATGGACAACGCAGTGACCGAAGATCAGGCCGCGCTGGACAGGATCGCGGAACTGGCGGTGCCTTTGGATGAAATCCGCAACAAGGTTGTTGCAAGCGCTGCAGAAGCCATTGAAGGGGATCGTTCAATTTGCCGCGTGCAGGAATGCCAGATGGGTAACCTGGTTGCGGATGCGATGCTGGCGCGTGTGGCGGATCAGGGCGTTCAGATTGCCATTGCTAACTCGGGTGGGTTGCGGGCTTCTATCGATCCCGGTGATGTTACCATGGGCGAGGTTCTGACGGTGTTGCCTTTCCAGAATACACTGTCGACCTTTGAAATCAGCGGACAGGGTGTCATTGACGCACTCGAAAATGGCGTAAGTCAGGTGGAAGAAGTGAAAGGCCGATTCCCGCAGGTCGCCGGTCTTAGCTTTACCTGGGACCCAAGCGTGGCACCGAACGAGGGGCGCGTCAGCGAGGTGATGATTGCCGAGGGTGACGGTTTTATTCCGATCGACCCGAACAAGACCTACCTGGTCGTCACCAACAACTACGTCCGCAACGGTGGTGACGGGTACAAGATGTTCGAAGGCGATGACAAGAACGCCTATGACTTCGGCCCGGACCTTGCGGATGTCACCGCGGAATACCTGGCGGAAAATGCGCCCTATCAGCCCTATGTAGACGGGCGTATCAAACAGAAGTAACTTGGTTTACGACAAAGACAAAAGCCGCATCCCTGTGATGCGGCTTTTTTGTTTGGGAACGGATCAGCTGAAATCATATTCCGGCCAGAGTTTCGGATCGAACCCGTCCAGCATCGGTTTGATGTGCTCAGCAACCCCGCGCCAGCCGCCGATAGACTTGGTCGAGATCTTGTTGCGCACCTGATCGATGCTTGCCGTACGTACCTGTTTGGTGTTTTTCTCGGGGTGCATCATCGTTTCGGTCCACTCCAAATCGCAGAACGCAGCGACCTGCTGGCTGTAGGTTTTCGGGTCGGCCACCAGTTCTTCGTAAGGTACCGTCAGAATACGATTTCCGAACACGGTATCCCAATGCGCCATATAACGACGATACATATTTGCCGAATGGGCGATGGCTTGCATATTCGAGGCATAGCGCATTCCGCCCGCAGGAAAACATCTGATCCATTTGGACAATCCAACATCACGCGGATCGCGCAGCATGTTGATAATCTTTGCCTTTGGGAAGGCAGACAGCAGGAATCCAATACGTTGATAATTGTGCGGCATCTTGTCGACAAAGGCGACAGAGTCGCCCGGAATGGGCGGCATCAATTCGAGGAATTCCCGCGCAAGCTCGGACGCTTTGGCAGCGTCATACTTCTGGCCTTTTTTCTCATACTCACGCGACAGATCGGCCCCCAAAGTCAGTTCGCCGCAACCGGAAATTCCGGGGGCTGAACTCAGCATCATTTCCATCAATGTCGTGCCCGAGCGAGGTTGACCCAGTACAAAGATCGGTGCTGGCCCCTCGGCAAAGCCGGACTCTGGTGCATCGGAATCGACAGGGAACAAGCTGGTGATCCGGAACAGTTTTTCCTCTTCATCCTCCGGGACATAGGGGTTGCCTTGGTGCTGAATTTCATTGGCCCGTGCATAATGCGGCATGGCGGCATTCAACCCGTCTAACTTTGAAATCAAATGCGCCTTGGCGAACTGGAGTTCCAGCTTATCATCTCCCTTTTCGGAGATGGCTTTATTAACGGCTTCCAGCAGCTCCGGAGCTTCTTCTGTGGTTGCAATTGCCGATAATTGCAGCAAAGCCGACATATGCTCGGGTTCGTTTTGAAGAACGCGCCTCAGTATTGCCTTGGACTCGTTCTTTTCACCCGTTTGGTGAAGGTTTACAGACTTAATAAGGGCAATCTTTGTGTTCTCGGGGTCCAACTCGTAGGCGCGGGCGACATCCCGCGAGTTTTCATCGTCAAAGCCGATATTGGCGTAAGCTCTGGCACGTTTTGCAAGAAGGTCCACATTGTCTGGATCGCTCTCCAGCTTCTTGCTCGCATGTTCGATCATCATGCGCCAATTGGTGCCTTTGAGGTGAATTTCATCCAGCACGCGGTTCAATTCCTGGTTGTTGGGGAATTGCTCCAGCTTTTGTTCGGTATAGTCCAGGGCTTTGGAAATTTGCCCGGTCTGCATCAATGCATTCGCCAGGTTTTCGACAAACTGCAGGTCGTCCGGTTTCATCCGCGAGGCTTCAACAAAATGCGGAATAGATTTCTTGTATTGCTTCATCTCGGTCAAAACAAAGCCGGCGATGGCATGATAATCCGAGTCTTTTGGGAATTTCTTGACACCCAGCTGGGCCTTTTTCAAAGCTTGCGGCAGCTTGCCTGCTTCCAGAAGCGCCAGTGCTTTGCTCTTGAGGGATTGCGTTGTCTGGTATTCCATGTGACCCCGTGAGATCCTGTGCCTGTATCAAGAATGTATCGGTGGTTCATTACCCATGTGCGGACGGTTTGCAATAACTCTTCCCAACGACGCAATGGCGCAGCTGTTTTCAGCGCGCCCGGCAAATGCGCTACCTGTGGTGCCGAATTTCAATGTTTGTCCGACAAATCAGGTACATGTCGTGCGTAGCGGCGAAACAGGCCGCCATCTGGATGCGCTGCGCTGGGGATTTCTGCCACATTGGTACAAGACCGAAACGGCGGGGCCGTTACTGATCAACGCCCGGGCCGAGACCCTGGCGGACAAGCCCGCCTTTCGCGATGCCTGCCGGACGCGCCGCTGCCTGATCATAGCGACTGGGTTCTATGAATGGACAAAAACCAAACAGGGAACGCGCCTGCCTTGGTATATCCACCGTCAGGACAAAGCTCCCATTGCCTTTGCCGGGGTCTGGCAGGACTGGGGCCCTGAAAGCGAACGGCAGGGCACCTGTGCTATCGTGACGACGGCTGCCAACAAATGGCTTGAGGTCATCCATCAGCGAATGCCCTTGATCGTAGAACCCAATGACTGGCCATTGTGGTTGGGTGAAGCCGGAAAAGGGGCCGCGCGGCTGATGCAGCCGGGGAACGAGGATGTGTTGACCTTCCACCGGGTCGGGCCTGCGGTGAACTCGAACCGGGCCAGCGGGCCAGAGCTGGTCGAACCTTGTGACGCGTGACCTTTTCTTTGGAAACGCGGCAAGCTAGACCTTCGGCATGGCTCTGAAATTTCCTGACCTGACCCAACTTTACGCGCACAGGTATGATACCGTGATCGACGTTCGCAGCCCTGCCGAGTTTGCCGAAGATCATCTGCCGGGTGCAATAAACCTGCCTGTGCTGAACAACGAGGAACGCGCCCGGGTCGGAACCATTTATGTACAGGACAGCCCCTTTCTGGCGCGCAAGCTGGGTGCTGCTATGGTATTCCGCAATGCAGCCAATCACATCGAACACCACCTCAGCCATCATGACGGAGCGTGGCGCCCCTTGGTCTATTGCTGGCGCGGTGGACAGCGTTCCGGATCATTCACATGGATGTTGCAGCAAATTGGCTGGCGCGCCGAAGTGGTAGACGGCGGCTATCGTACCTACCGTCGATTGGTGAACGCTTATTTGTACGATGATCCCTTGCCACATCGGCTGATCGCACTGGATGGCTACACGGGCACCGCAAAGACCGATCTTTTGGCTCTGTTGCACGCACGAGGCGTACAGATTCTGGACCTTGAAGCGCTGGCCAACCATCGCGGGTCCTTGCTGGGCGAAAGGCCAGGGGGGCAGCCCAGTCAGAAGGGGTTTGAATCTGCCCTGTCCGCTGCGCTGTGTTCAATGGATCCGGCGCGTTCAGTCGTGGTCGAAGCGGAATCATCCAAAATTGGCAGCTTGATCCTGCCGCCCAGCCTTTGGAACGCGTTGTGCAAGGCTCCGCGTGTGAACATTACGGCTTCAATTGAAGCCCGTTCTGCCTACTTGGTTCGGGCTTATGACGACATTCTGTCTGACAGTGACCGATTGCGGGACCGGTTATCACCGCTGCGGTTCCATCGCGGGCATGAGGTCGTGGACGGATGGCTGCGATTGATTGATGCGGGTCAAAAACAGGCGCTGACACGGGCCTTGATGGAACAGCATTATGATCCCGCATACACCAAATCCCGGCAATCCCGCCCGGTGCAGGTATTGGCCAGTTTTGATGTGGAAACTTTGGACAACACGGGGCTGAGCAACGCGGCCGCGCAAATTGAAAGCCTTCTGGATCAGCTTTGAAGGCGCAAACCCGGTGTGTCGGTCAGCTGGCCAATGATCATTGCCGTATATCCCGCGTCCAGAAGATCTTGCAGAAGGGTTTCGGCGTCCTTCGCATTCACGGCGGCCAGCAAACCCCCGGCTGTTTGCGGGTCAAAAAGCAGCGCCGCCTTGCCCCCGGACGGAAGATCGGGCGCAATCGCGTTGTTGTCGGCAAAAATCGTTGACCGGACCCCCTGATCCGTCAGCGCAAGCGCGCCGTCCATCACCTTTACCGCGTCCAGTTCAAGCGTAGCGCCGCAATGCGATGCGTCGCAGATGCCTTGCAGATGCCCGGCCAGACCAAACCCGGTCACGTCGGTCATCGCATGGGCGTTGGCCAAAATGCGGGCTGCATCGCCCTGGGGCTGTGTCATATGTTTGTAGGCTGCCGCGACCCAGGCCCCTTCGGCAAGACCGGCCATTTCCGCCGCCATCAGAACACCGCTTCCCAAGGGCTTGGTCAGGATCAGGCGATCCCCCGGCTGACCACCCGCCAATGTAATCGGGGTAGACTTGCACAGGCCAGTCAGCGTGAAACCGACAGTCATCTCATCGCCCATTGAGCTGTGCCCGCCCACGATTTCCGCGCCCGCAGCCCGCATGACGTCACTCGCGACCGACATGATTTCGGACATTGTGCGGCTTTGCAGGGCGGCAGACATGCGCGGCAGGATGATTGTTGCCGTGGCCGCCTGAGGTGCGGCCCCCATGGCCCAGATATCCCCCAGAGCGTGAACGGCAGCGATCCGCGTCATAAGTGCGGGATCGTTGGTGAAAGCCCGCAGGTGGTCGGACGTCATGACTTGCTGCGCCCCGCCTGTTTGCAAAAGCGCGGCATCGTCGCCGGGTAGGGCGGTGATGTCGGTACGAGTAAGGGCGGGGAGGGATATCAGGGCGAGTTGCAATGCGTCGCGCCCGACCTTTGCTCCACATCCGCCGCACATGGGCTTTTCACCCAAAACCTCATCAAGCCCGGCTGCCCGGTCGCGTGGCAGGGCGGGCGGTGTCATTTGCGGCAGGTCGCGAAACTTGTTCATAAAGGTCTGGTCGATATGGTTCTTCCATGTCCACATCAACGGGCCGCTGAACGATGTTCCCAAACGCTCGGCCAGTGCTGACTTGCCACCCAGTGAGATCAGTTTGAGATAATCTTTTTGCGGTGTGTATTTTCGCATCTGTCCCGCGCCGAGCGCTGCGCGAAGATTATCGTACAAAACCGGCGCTTCGCGCACCGCATAGACACCAGCCTTCGGTCTGGGGTTGTCCGTAAGATGGGCGCAATCCCCGGCGGCAAACACAGCCGGATCACTGGATTGCAGGTAGCCGTTCACTCGGATGTGTCCGTCCTGAAGGTCAAGCCCTGTGTTTGCGATCCAGTCATAGGCGCGGGCTCCGGCGGCACCGGTCACGAAACCAGCCGGAATTGTGCGCCCGTCCTGTAGTTCCACGTGATCCTGCCCGATCCGGGTGATCACCGCGTTTTCAATCACCTCCACACCAAGGTCATGCATTGCAATCCGGATTGTTGCCGCCGCCTTGGGTTTGGTTGCAGTCAGGGCCGAGGCCCTATCGATCAGGGTAATCTGTGCCGCCCGCCCCCTGGCCTTCAACGCATGTGCCATCGCCATGACCAGTTCGACGCCCGCGACGCCGCCACCGATCACAGCGACCGAGGCCGGGCCTTGACCCTTTAGATACTCGGCCCATTTCGCAGCAAAAGGTCCCAGCGGCTTGGCTGGCACTGCATGTTCCGCAAAGCCTGGCAAGGCGGGCATGTCCGACGTGATCCCTACATTGACCGAAGCCACGTCGAAGCCTACCGGAGGATGCCCGAGGACATGCACTTCGTGTGTTTCGGTATCGATGCCATTGACCGTGCCCAAGATCACCCGCGCACCTGCGAAACGGGCCAGTCTGACAAGATCGATATCCAGCTCCCACCGGTCGTAATGTCCGGCGACATATCCGGGCAACATCCCGGAATAGGGAGCGGTGGGGCCGGGGTTGATCACGGTTACCCGCGCGCCGGGCAAAGGGCTCATTCCCCATTTGCGCAGCAGCAGAGCATGGGTGTGGCCGCCGCCAATTAAAACCAGATCACGGGTCAGGGGCAGCGGAGATGTGTGCATTTGTGTTAATTCGCGCTGTGGTCCGGAACATCCTCGACCTGCTCGACAGCGTGGGTGGCCCAAAGCTCATCCTCGCCAGCATCGGGCAGGTCGCTGGGCAGTTCATGACGGTGAATATGCCATTTTGCAATGAACAGGGCCGTGATCGGAGCCGTCAGGAATAAAAACAGCGTGATCAGAAGCTCGTGCAGCGACAGTTTGCCTTCCAGCAGAACGGAATGGGTGATCGAAGCCAGCAACACCCCACCCACGCCTAAAGTTGTCGCCTTGGTCGGTGCGTGAAGGCGGGACATAGGGTCATTCAGCTTGATCATGCCGAAGGACCCGACAAACCCGAAAACACCCGAGATTATAAGGAAAACGGCGATCAGCAGCTCTGCAATGAATGTCATATCACCCTCATTCGATGATGTTGCCGCGCAGCATGAAGCGCGCATATGCCACGGTCGAGACGAAGCCAAGCATCGCGATGATCATGGCCGCTTCAAAGAAAATCTCGGTCCCTTTCGACAGGCCATAAAGGATCATCAGGGCAATCGTGTTGATGACCATTGTATCCAGAGCCAGAACCCGGGTCCCAACGCCGTCCGCGGTAATGATCCGCCACAGACACATCATGATCGCCGCGCCAAAACAGGCAAATGCAAAGTAGATAGCGTATTCGATCATTCGAAAATCTCCTTCAGGCGACGTTCATAGCGCTGCTTGATTTCGTCGCGCACCTGATCCGGGTTTGGTGCATCCAGGCAATGGACCAGCAGATTGTGCCCCTGTGCCGACAGGTCGCAACTGACGGTGCCGGGTGTCATCGTGATGGTCCCGGCCAGCACGGTTATGGCCTCGGGTGTCCGAAGCTCCAGTGGAATGCACACCCAGTTGGGCCGCCGGTCTTCATTGCGTTTGAACAGGACGATGCGGGCCACGGTCACGTTCGCGACGACAATATCCCACAGCACTACGATCATGTATTCGGCGACCATTGGCCAGTTGCGCAGCTTGGGCCTGTCGGGCCAGTAGGGTTGTGTGACAAAGGGAATGATGATCCCAAGGATCAGGCCAAAGACCAGAGAATTCAGCGACGGCTTGTTCGCCAGCAGGATCCAGACGATCGTCAACAAAATGGTCAGGTGCGGGTGCGGAAATATCCGGTGTAGCAGTTTCATCACTCGGCCCCTCCCAATACGGCAGAGATGTAGTTTTCAGGCGTAAACAGCTGCCCTGCGGTTTGGCTTGTATATTCCAGCGCAGGGCCCGCGAACAATGTTAGCAGGATCAGGCCGGCTACGGCGCCAAACACGGCAGTAAAGGCCAGACCGGGTTGTGGTTCAGGTGCGACCGGTGCGGGGGCAGCTTCATTTTCCGCTGGCTCTGCTATCGGAACAGCCTGAGTGTCGTAGCTTTTCCAGAAAATCAAAGTTCCGGCTCGGGCCAAGCCAATTATTGTGACGAATGAGCTGATCAGAATCACGGCCCAGACCGTCGTGGCATCCGAAGCATCGCGCGAGGCGTCCAGCACAAGCAGCTTGCCTATAAAGCCGGACAAGGGCGGCATTCCCGCCATCGCAATCGCCCCCACGAAGAACAGTGCGGACACCAAACCGCTTTGCGGCATCGGTGGCGTCGGCGCGATGGCCCCGCCGCGCCGCGCCATCACCAGATCGGCAACCAGGAACAGCAGGGCTGTCGCCAGCGTCGAATGGAAGACATAGTACAGCGCCGCGGCTGTCGCATCAGGCGTGAATTGCGAGATCGCGATCAACAGGGTGCCCATGGATGCAATCGCGCAGAACGCCACCATGCGGGCGATATGTTTTGACCCCAGAATGCCGATAGCCCCGACAGCCAATGTGACAAGTGCAGCAGGTTGCAACCACTGACCCACCAGACCCTCTGTCGCTGCGACATCGGGGCCAAAGGCCAATGTGAACATCCGCAGAATCGAGTAAGCCCCGACCTTGGTCATGATTGCAAACAGGGCCGCGACGGGCATTGGCGCATTGGCATAGCTGGCAGGTAGCCAGAAATGCAGGGGCAGAACGGCGGCCTTGATGCAAAAGACCAAAAGCAAAAGGACTGCGCCAACCCGCAACAATGCCGTATCCTCGGCCGGGATTTCGGCAACCCTTATGGCGATATCCGCCATGTTCAGTGTCCCGGTCACACCATAGATCGTGCCCAACGCAAACAGGAACAAGGTCGATCCCAACAGGTTGTAGGCCACATATTGCACACCCGCCTTCAACCGTACCGCACCGCCACCATGGGTCATCAGACCGTAAGAGGCGATCAGCAGAACTTCAAAAAACACGAAAAGGTTAAAGGCATCTCCGGTCAGGAATGCGCCGCAGACACCCATAAGCTGAAAATGGAACAGGGCGTGGAAGTGTTTGCCCCTATCATCCCAGCCCGAAGCTATTGCATAGAGGACAATCGGTAAGGCCAGCAGCGCGGTTAGTAGAACCATCATGGCCGACATTCGATCCAGTACCATGACAATGCCAAACGGGGCGGGCCAGTTTCCAAGCTCGTAAACCTGAATATCTCCGCCCGAAGCCTGCGCCGTGATTGTCAGCGCAATCCCAAGCAAGGCCACAACACCGGCAACGGAAAAGATGCGCTGCAGATCCAGATGGTATCGCAGGACCATGATGCTAAACGGAGCCAGGATCGCGGGCAGGACGATCGGCGCAACGATCCAGTGGTTCATGCGTCTTCTCCTGCTGCGTCCACGCTGTCCTGCGCTGTCATGTCGATATGGTCATCCTTGGAGGACAGGTACGCGCTGAGCGAGATCATCACGATCACCGCGGTCATTCCAAAGGAAATCACAATTGCGGTCAGCACCAGCGCCTGTGGCAGAGGATCGGTGTAAGCGACGTCCTTGTATTTGTTCAGAACCGGGGGGGCGTTCAGCGCAAGACGCCCGGTCGCGAACAGGAACACGTTGACCGCGTAAGTGATCAGCGACAGGCCCAGAATGACAGGGAACGTCCGGCGGCGCAGGATCAGGAATATTCCGGCAGCGGTCAAGATACCGACGGCAGAGGCTACGAGCGCTTCCATCAGGCCTGCTCCTTCTCTTGTTCTTGTTCCGGTGGAGAGTCCCGCAGGGGATTGATATCCATCGGGAATTCCTGTGCCATTCCGGGCTGCCACGCAAAGCGGGACAGGCTGTCGAGTGCCAGCATGACCGCACCCAGAACCGCAAGGAACACGCCCGTGTCAAACAGCATGGCGGTGGCCCATTCGAATTCCTCAAGCGGGGGCCAGTGGAGATAGCCAAAATCACTGGTCAGGAAGGGGCGTTCATTGAACCAGGCCCCCAGACCCGTGGCCGCAGCGATCAGCACGCCCCAGCCAATGGTGCCGTGGTAATAAAACCGCTGCCGCTCAATCGCCCAAGTATAGCCGCTGGCCATGTATTGCATCAGATAGGCGATAGCGACGATCAGCCCGGCGATAAATCCGCCGCCGGGCTGGTTGTGCCCACGGAAGAAAATATAGGCTCCGACCATCAGCGCAATCGGCATCATCACGCGGGTCGCCACAACCATCATCAGCGGGTGTGAATCACCGGACTGGGGCCAGTGCGGTTTGCGATTCAGCAGGTAACTGCGGACATTGGTGCTTAGCACGGATTCCGTCAGCGCAAAGATAATCAGCGCGGCAATGCCCAGCACGATGATCTCGCCAAACGTATCAAAACCACGGAAATCGACGAGGATCACGTTGACCACATTGGTGCCGCCACCGCCCTTGTAGGAATTGGCCAGATGGAATTCTGAAATCGTTGGGAATGCAAAATCGCGCATCATCATGGCGTAAACCAGCGCGCCAGTACCAAGACCGGCAATGACGGAAATCGCGGCATCCCGCCATCGCCGTGCCGCGCTGCTGTCCCATGGCGTCTCGGTCGGCAGGAAGTTCAGCGACAGCAACAAAAGGATCATCGTTACCACCTCGACCGAGATTTGCGTCAGGGCAAGGTCAGGAGCGGAAAGATAGTTGAACGCGATGGAAACGATCAGGCCCACTACGCCGATCAGCACCAGCGACAACAGGCGGTTCCGGTGGAACCACATGATACCAAGCGTTGCGCCCACCAGACAAATCCAGCCGATGATCGGAATGATCTGCGCTGGCAGCGGAACGCGGGTTTCCACACCGATGGTTCCCGTCGAATAGGCGTAATAACCAAGACCCACGGTGAAGGCCACGAAGATGATCGCATAGCGGCTGAGAACACCGTTATGCATCTCATCGGTGATCCAGCGGCTTAGCCTGGTCAGCGCGTCGATGATCGCCTCAAAGATTACCTTGGCCTCGGGCCGAGGCAGGGCATTCCAGACCTGCTCGCCGCGTTTGTGCAGCGCCAGCAGGAACAGGCCGCCCAATGTCGCAACAACTGACATGTAAAGTGCGGGGGTGAAGCCATGCCACAGTTTGAGCGAGTAATACGGCAGCTTTTCGCCGCCTATCACCGCGCTGGTAACCACGGCGATCAGCGGGCCAACGAGTGCTGCGGAATTCAGGCCGATCAGGACGACCAGCACCACCAGCAATGCGGGTGCCAGCCACAGCCCAACAGGCGGATCATGCGGATGGGTGGGATAGTCTTCGCGCTGGGGTCCAAGGAAAACATGGCTGACGAAGCGGAAAGAATAAGCGGCCGAAAACAGCGCTGCCAGAAGTGCCAGCCCCGGAACCAGATAATGTGAATGCAACCAGGTGGTATGCACAGTCTCTTCCAGCATCATCTCTTTCGACAAAAAGCCATTCAGCGGCGGCAGACCCGCCATGGACAGGGCCGCGATGGTGCCGATGGTAAAGGTGATCGGCATCAGGTGGCGCAGGCCACCCAGCCGTTTCAGGTTCCGCGTACCGGTCTCGTGATCCACGATTCCGGCGGTCATGAACAGGGCGGCCTTGAAGGTCGCATGGTTGATGATGTGGAAAATGGCGGCCACGGCGGCAATTTTAGTGCCAAAGCCCAACAGCATGGTGATCAGGCCCAGGTGGGATACGGTCGAAAAGGCCAGCAGCGCCTTCAGGTCATCTTTGAACAGCGCGATGACCGCACCCAGCAGCATGGTGATCAGACCAGTTGTGGCCACGATGTAGAACCAGGCATCTGTTCCCGCCAGAACCGGCCACATTCGCGCCATCAGGAACAGACCGGCCTTCACCATGGTGGCCGAATGCAGATAGGCCGATACCGGCGTCGGCGCGGCCATGGCATGGGGCAGCCAGAAGTGAAACGGGAACTGTGCCGACTTGGTGAAAGCGCCCAGCAGGATCAGGATCAACGCCGGCAGGTAGTAGGGGGACGCCTGTATCAGCGCCTTGTTCTGCAAAATGACACTCAGGTCATAAGATCCAACGATATTGCCGAGGATCAGCATCCCGGCGATCATCGCCAACCCGCCCGAGCCGGTAACGGCCAAAGCCATGCGCGCGCCCTGTCGGCCATCGGGCAGATGTTTCCAATAGCCGATCAGCAGGAATGAGCTGAGCGATGTAAGTTCCCAGAAAACAATCAAAAGTAGGATGTTGTCGGACAGGACAATACCAACCATCGCCCCCTGAAACAGCAGCAGGTAGGTATAGAACTGTCCCATCGGATCTTCGCGCGACAGGTAGAACCGTGCGTAGAGAATGATGAGCAATCCAATGACAAGGATCAGCAAGGCGAAAAGAAATCCCAGCCCGTCCAGCATAAAATTCGCGTTCAGGCCCAACCTCGGTATCCAGTCAAAACGGGCAGTCACGACGTCTCCGCGCATGACTGAAGGGATGTGGATCAGCAGCCCCATCAGGGCCAGAAATGTGGTCAACCCGGCTGCGGATGCGGCGGCATTTCGGCCCGCGCGGATCAGCAGTGCGGGAAATACAGCACCAAGGAAGGGAAGGGCCGCAATAAGGAATAGGGACAAGTGCGATACTCCGGTCTGGGCGGTCAGGGTGAGGTCAATTTTGTAAGGATATTTTGCCGACTGTCCAGAGATGGCAACTTTTTTGCCGGGCTCCAATGGATCACCAATGCATTGGTGGCATTGCGCATTAATGACGCGATCTTGATCTGCAAGCTGTGTTTCACCGCGCAACTTGCTGTCTGGTTGTGATAGAACCAGTGTCAGCGAACAGGAGGCTGAGGTGTGGCCGAAAAAATGAAACGATCCCGACGGTGGCTATTGATTGGTGGCGGTGCCGCGATTGCTGCCGGGTTTGCGATCAGGCAATACAGACTGATCCCCGAGGATCACAGCGGCGGCCGGATCAGTGTGGCCGACGCCCATGAGCAGGCTGTGGACGGGCGCGTTCTGCTGGTTGATATCCGCACACCGCGCGAGTGGCGCGCCTCGGGAATTGGCGAGGGCGCGGTACCGCTGGACATGCGGCGCGAAGATTTCGTCGACGTTCTGACACAAATGACCGGTGGTGATCAGGCTGTTCCCGTGGCGCTGATCTGCGCCCGTGGGGTGCGGTCCGCGCGCCTCAGCAATCGTTTGATTGAAGCCGGATTCACAAATATCATCGACGTACCCGAGGGTATGTTGGGCTCGGCGGCCGGGCCGGGATGGGTAAGGACCGGTTTACCGGTCCGTAAATACAGTGAGGATGCAGGATGATCAGGGAAATCAGCCTGGCAGCAGTATTTGCCTTCACCGCGCAGTTGGCCTTGGCGGATTGTGCTGATCAGGGGGAAATTTGCGAAACCTCTTTGGGCGCGTATCACATCGAATTGCCCGGTGCGGAAAACCCGCCGTTGTTGGTGTTTCTGCACGGGTATGGCGGCAGTGGATCTGGCACGATGCGAAATCGCGGGATGGTCGAACCTCTGCTGGCGCGGGGGTATGCTGTGATGGCACCGGAAGGTTCGGACAGGCCCAACCGGGGCGGCAGAAAAAGCTGGAATTTTATTCCTGGATTTGGCGAACGGGATGAAACCGCCTTTCTGTCCGAAGTGGTTCAGGACGCGGAAAACCGGTTTGGAATCAATGCGGACCGGGTCATGCTGGGCGGGTTTTCGGCTGGTGGCTTTATGGTCAACTATCTCGCCTGCAAGGCGCCCGAGACATTTTCGGCATATGTTCCGGTGTCCGGAGGATTCTGGAGGCCACACCCGGAAACCTGCAAGGGTCCGATCCGGATGTTTCATACCCATGGCTGGACGGACAACGTGGTGCCGCTTGAGGGGCGCGTACTGGGCGGTGGCCGGTTTCAGCAGGGCGATATCTATGCCGGGTTCGAAATCTGGCGCGAGGCAAATGGCTGCGTCGATCACAAACCGGCCGGCTTTAGCACAACGGGGAATTTCATGCGCCGCCGCTGGACCACCTGTGCCAAAGGCAGCGCGCTGGAGTTTGCCTTGTTCCCGGGCGGTCATACAGTTCCAGCCGGTTGGGCTGATATGGTCGTGGATTGGTACGAAGGGCTTCCCGGCAGCTGATCACTCTGCCGGGGTCATGTTGATCTTGCCTTCAACCAGTTGCTTCAGCTCGGCTCGGTAACGGCGGGCCGACCGGGTGATGGCAGGTTCGCGGAAATCCTCGCGCATTCCGACCATCCGGCGTGCGGCACCGGCCGAAACACCGCTGAGTGCCGATAGCGGAATGGCAAGGGCGAGACTGATGGCAATCGGAGCCAGCCAGATCGAGACCAGCCCGGACAGGATACCAACACTCAAGGCTATGCCACTGACGGTTTCCAATGCGTGACACAGAAGCAGCGTGCGCAATCCGTAACTGCCACCGTCGCGTGCTTGCGGCGACCAGCCCCGCTGAATGCCAAGTGCTGTCCGGAAAACGGCGATCATCTGTTGCACCATTAGGATCGGCGCATACAGGATCGACAGAATGACCTCGGCCAGAAACGAGGTCAGGAACTTGAGGCCGCCTCCGAATTCGGAGTAGCGCACACCGCTTAGCGGCAAAGCCAGAACTCCCAGCACCTTGGGTGCCAGCAGCATTGCATACATCACAAGAATGATCAGAACGTGCCGGGTTTCCGACATTTCCGGCCATTGCGGGAACAGCGGATTATCGGGGCTGAAGTAATGCAGGACAGAGGCGTCTTTGCCCTGACCAATCAGTGCCCACATCAACAGCAGCGCAAACCACAACGGTGACATCAGGTATCCTACGGCACCGTGGAACATATGAAAACGCGAGACGGCCCGGAATCCAGTCGAGCCCAGCAGTTTCAGGTGTTGCAGGTTGCCCTGGCACCAACGCCGATCCCGCATCGCATGATCGATCAGTGTGGGGGGCGTTTCCTCGTAAGATCCCCGAATGCGCGGCAGGAACCGCACCGCCCATCCGGCACGGCGCAGCAATCCAGCCTCGACGAAATCGTGGCTCATGATCAGCTTGTCCTGACCGTTGAACGCACGCAGCTTGGGCAGTCCGGCACTGGTGGCGAAAGCCTTGGTGCGGATTATGGCGTTGTGGCCCCAATAATTGCCCTCTTGTCCGCACCAGCGCGCCAACCCTTCGGCAAAGGCGATGCCATAGACCCCATTGGCGAATTGTTGCATACGGGCAAAAACCGATTGCGCGCCGATCAGTTGCGGATAGCTCTGGATCAGCCCGGCACCGGGATCACGCGCCAGCGCATCGGTCAGCCGATGTATGGCGCGACCGGTCATAAGGCTGTCCGCATCCAGAACCAGCATCGCGTCCCAGTCTGCGCCCCAGCGACTGACCCAGTCGGCGATGTTACCCACCTTGCGGTCGGTGTTCTGCTCGCGGCGGCGGTAATACAACTCCAGCCCCGGGGCGAGCGTGGTGCGCAGGGCTTCGACGCTGGCTTGTTCCTGTGCCGCGATTTCAGGGTCGCGTGTGTCGGACAGGATGAACATGGCATAGTGATGCTGCCCACCGCGTGCCTGCAAATCTTCAAGCATGGTGCGGGCGTTGCCCAGTACGTTCCATGGCACTTCGTTGTATACCGGTGTCAAAAGGGCCACGCGCAGGGGCTGTGCTGTGCGCTTGCGCTGCGGACGATCCTGTCGCGACAGCGAAACCATACCCAGCAGAACGGTGCAGACCGTGAACGAAATCCAGAAGAAGTTGAACGAGATTAGCGCCAACAGGATGCCCTCGATCAGATTGATCCCCTGGGCGCTGAACCAGTCGCTCATGATCCACAGCAGGCCCAATGTCGCCACCATCGCCGGTGAAAACGCAAGCGCGCGCCAAAATCCAGCCGCGCCCGTGTCTGTGCCCGACGGGGCATCGGCATCGTGGAACCCCACGCTGAAATTCTGCGCGGGCATCGCCAGAGGTGCTTCAGGCGGCATGATATGCAGATCGCGGTTCATATGGTCCATCGGTAAAGCCACACCTCAGAGGCGGGCTGTTTGTCTTTCAGCAGTTGCGCGCGCAATTCGACATGATCGCGCCCATCAGGCTGGAACGAAAACGCCAGACGCAATCCACCCGTATCCGGGTTGCGTTGCAGAACACCGTCCGAGGTCTCGGCATGAGGGGAATCCACGAAGACACTGATCGCCTCGATATCATCGAACAAATCGCTGCCTTCGAAATCGATGACGGCCAAACGCCCCTCACCGAAGGTGTTTTCGCCCATGGCGGTGTTGGTCACCCGTGGCATCGGAGTGCGCTGAGGCTCCTCACCCCAGATCAGACGATAGGACAGGTCAACCCGACTGCCTGCCGCATAGGGCTCTGCCGGACGCCAATAGGCGACGATGTTGTCATAGATTTCCTGATCGGCCGGTATCTCGACCAGTGTAACGGTGCCTTTGCCCCAGTCATCCCGAGGCTCGACCCACAGGCCCGGGCGCTTGTGATAATTCGCCTCAAGGTCGGCATAGTCCGAAAACTCGCGCTTGCGCTGCATCAGCCCGAAGCCGCGCGGGTTCTCGTCAACGAAAGACGATATTTGCAGGCGGGCCGGGTTTGCCAGTGGACGCCACAACACCTCGCCCGCGCCATTGCGGATCAACAGCCCGTCGCTGTCATGGACGGCCGGACGGAAATCGTCGAACCGGCTGTGGTTGGTCTGGTCGAACAGAAACATCGAGGTGCCCGGCGCGATACCTACATGAGGTAGGTCTTCGCGGGGAAACAGCGTGGCCTCGACGTCGATAATGCAATCCGCCCCCGCCGTGACATTGAAGCGATAGGCCCCAGTCACGCTGGGACTGTCCATCAGCGCATGTACGACCATATTCCGATGGCCGGGCTTGGGGCGCTCCAGCCAGAAACGGATGAACTCAGGAAATTCCTCGCCATCCGGGTCGCCTGTTTTCAGGGCGAGACCGCGTGCCGACAGACCGTAGACCTCGTCCAGACCAATAGCGCGGAAATAGCTGGCACCCTGCCAGACGCAGAACTCATCCGTCTTGCCGGGTCGGTGCATCTCGGTCCGCAGCCGTAGGCCTGAAAAGCCCAGAGTCTCGTCGATGGGCAATTGCGGCACATCTTCGGATTTGTCGAACATCCCCAGATCGAAATCGACTGGTGTTGTCATGCCATTTTCGACCGTTTCCACCTTGATGGTCCGGGGGAAATACAGGCCCGGTGTGAAGAAATCGACGTTGAATGGCGTTTCGGTTTCGTACCACAACGCCCGGTCCAGCCGAAAACGGATCGAGCGATATTGTTCGTAAGTCAGATCCTGCCATTCTTGGGGAACCATTTCGCGTTCCGCATAGGGGCGGCTGGCCAGTTCGCGGGCCAGTTCGATCACGTGGTCGCGGTCAAAGGGGACTGCGCCCCCGGTCGCATAGGCCGATGGGGCAAAGGCCAAGGCAGTCGTCGAGACTAGGAATGCGCGACGGGTGAAATTCATCTCTTCAATTTCCAGGGTTGAGACTTAAACCAAGCTGCCAGATAGGCCACACCGATGATCATGGCAAAGCCAATTATGTTGGCGACAAAGACGGTGGCAACATCCCGCCCAGCTTGATCGAGGGCAACGCCGATAAGTCGTGCTGCTGCCATGGAAAATACAAACACCGCAAGGGATTGCTGACCGACTTTGGTGATGACAGTCAGAAGGAATTGCCAGACACGCGCGCCTATTCCGTGACCCGTCGCTATCAGGCGGTGACCATGTTCGCCTGCCGCGACCCAGCCCAGATAGGCCAGTGACAGAAAATGGACATATCGCAGCGCACCAAACTCGGTCTTGTCGCGCAATTCGTCGGTCAGTGGCCAGATCTTTCGGATCGCAGCGCCCAACTCAGGCGCAGCGCTGTTAACCCAGAGGAAGACCTTCCAAGACCCAAACGGAGCTGACAGGATCAGGAACAAGGCAGCCGCCCAGACCAGAGATTTCGATACTGGTGGAGCGGGAATCCATCCGCGCATCAAGGCAAATCCGGTGAAGAACAGCAATTGCCAGCCAAACGGGTTGAAAAACCATTGCCGATCCGACCACGGCTCGGCCGGAAGGGCCAGCGCGCCGGTCTGAGTGATGCACCAGATGGTCACAGATGCAGCCGCCATCAGCCAGAAACTGACACGGTACAGCGCGATGTAGAGCGGCATCAGCGCCAGTACCACCAGATACATCGGAAGGATGTCAAAGTAGTTCGGTACATAAGTCAGGGTAAAGATCCCCACCATCTGCGGGGCGGGATCATTGAAGAAATGCTGAAGGTTCAGGGACGAGACATAGGTTTTCCCGAACGCGCCGGTTAGGTCCAGCGCTGCCATTGTCATGGCGACAAAGAAGAACAGGGCAATATGGGCCCAATAAACCTGCCAGATGCGATAGGCCACTCGGGCCGTGCCCATCCACCAGCCCTTGTACAGGAACGCCCCGCCAAAGGCGATGGCCGAGGCCATGCCCGAACAGAACACGAAAATCTCGGTTGCGTCCGAATACCCAAAGCGCGCCGGGATCCAATTCGCCCAAGGATCATTGGGAATGTGGGCGATCAGGATGATGAACATCGCGATGCCGCGATAGAAATCCAGTCGCGGGTCACGCGTGCGAGCGGGGGCCGCAGCCGGGGCTGCGACGGGTGCAAAATCAGCAGCGGGCGATATGGTCGCCATACGGTCTCTGTCCTTCTTGGTCGTCTTGTTATTCGGCGGGGACGCTTTGCATGTCTCCGCCGTCGCGTGCCGCATCAATCAGGGCGCGGCGCGCGATGGCATAATTGTCTTCACCCCCGGCGCGCTTGGCGCGACGGTCATCCAGAATGCGTTCAACCGCATCAAGACGACCGGCCCGAAGCCCGGAATCGATGGTAATGCGTTCAAATACATCACGTTGCGCGTGACTGCCACCAGCCAGTTGCATTGAACCGCGCGCTGCCAACAGGTGATCAAATGCCGTGCCATAATGGCCGTCACCAAAGGCTTCAAGGCCCATGGCGGCCGCGACACCGGGATCAGCCATACGGCGGGTGGTGTCGTCATTGGCACGCGCTGCATCCTTGCTCATGCGGTTCAGCATTTTGGCTGTGGCGTCGACGCGATTGTCGCCTGTCAGTGCCAAAAGGTAATGCAGATCGGCGAAGATCAGGCAGCCGTCTTCGGTGCGTGCGGCACTCAGGTCAGCCAGTTCTTCCCAGCGATTTCCGACATTTACGCCTTCTAATTCAAGCCGCATCAGAAGCGAAGTTCCGTTCGAGATGTCGCGGTAATCGTCGGTTTTGTCCTTGCGGACGTGGTTGTCATACAGGTCCATCACCTGATCGACCTGACCCAGATCCAGATGCATCAGGGCCTTGTGCCACCAGACGTGATAGCGGAAGTTGTTGCAATGGGCCCAGGCCGCCTCGCGCCCGGCCAGCCAGTCAAGGCCCAGCTGCGCGTTGCCGGTCATTTCATGGACATGGGCCACCGCGTGCAGACCCCAGGCATCATCGGACACCATCCAAAGCGCCTGACGTCCCGCGATTTCGGCCTTTTCGTAGGCTCCGGTTTCTTCCAGCGCGAAGGAATGACAGCCCAGCAGATAGCCCCGACCGGGGTGATCGGGTTCATATGCAGGCATAACCCGTTCGATCGAACGGCGCATTCCGTCCGGATCGCCCAGAACGAAACGGGTCGCGTGGCTGAGTTTCATCGCCAACGTATCCTGCGGATGATCGCGCAGGACCGCTTCGAACTTTTGCACCGCCTGTGTCAGTTGGCCCGCCAGATACAGCCCCAAAGCATCGACAAACAGCCGTTCGCGTGCCGAGACGGGCTGCCGTTTCATCGCAGCATTGGCAGACGCCAAAGCCTCGACTGCAACCGCCATCATCTCGCGCCGACCGAGAAGGGCCATGAACAGGCCTTTAACGGCATGGCCCAAAGCAAAATCGGGCTCAAGCTCCAACACTTTGCCCAGATGTTGGGGCGTAACCGCGGCATGTGCCATGAACCCAAGCAGAACACCATTCCAGGCTTCGACAGCTTCCGGCTGCGCCAAGGTGTTCATCTGTCCAAAAACGTCTTGTTTCATACTTGGGTCCAATCTGATTGCGGTATTTGACACTGTTTGATGTAACAGAGTGTGCGAGAGCGGCGTATCAGTATCGACCCCGCTCTCGAATTGGTGAAATGTCGTGTGTGAAAAAGTCGAAAAAATCCGCCGATTCAAAGGCATGTTTCAGCAACTTGCCGCCTAGTTGTGCAAGTGTTTCAATCGTCGAACGGGTTTTCAGCGTTTAACACCCAATCAGTATCGGCCCCGCAGGTGGGTGGTGCGCTGCGATATGTTACAGGCGTACGTGACA
Source organism: Ruegeria sp. O4 (assembly GCF_056535125.1). NCBI lineage: Bacteria > Pseudomonadati > Pseudomonadota > Alphaproteobacteria > Rhodobacterales > Roseobacteraceae > Ruegeria > Ruegeria sp. O4. Next base: position 50,545 of record NZ_JBQERO010000019.1, read on the forward strand.
GGTTAAGGGGATTCCCGATCAGGTTCACCTTACCGGGCTGGGCCTGCATCGAAATCTGCATATTTCGTGCTGCTACCTGTTCCGTGTCAAAAACCTGATCCAGCGTCTGGACCGGACCAACAGGCACTTTCACGTCTTCAAGACCGGAAATTACGGATCGCGTATCCAGCCGTTGAACAGCCGGCCGAAGAATGGCGTTCAGCGCATCACGGTGTTCCAGTCGCGCCGGGTTGGTCACGAATCTGGGGTCGTCGGCAAGTGCGGGTTGTCCCAGGAAACCGCACAGCTTTCTGAACTGGCCATCATTTCCAACCGCCAGAATGACATGCCCATCGGATGTCTCGTAAACGTCATAAGGCACGATATTGGGGTGCCCGTTTCCGCGGCGTTGCGGAACGTTGCCAGAAGTCAGGTAATTGACGCCCTCGTTGATCAGCCATGCGATCTGAGAATCAACCAGTGCCAGATCGACCTGCTGACCTTCACCGGTCAGGTCGCGGTGGCGCAGTGCGGCCAGAATACCAACGCTCGCATACATTCCGCACATCACATCAGCGATTCCGACCCCCACTTTCATTGGCGCGCCTTCCGGGTCGCCGGTCAGGGACATGATCCCTCCATAGCCTTGCGCCATCAGGTCATAGCCGGGCTTGCTGGCATTTGGTCCGGTTTGGCCGTAACCCGAGATCGAGCAGTAAACGAGGTTGGGGAATTCCTGCGACAGGGTGGCATAATCCAGCCCGTATTTTGCCAGACCGCCGGGTTTGAAATTTTCGATCAGAATATCCGCGTGTGAGGCCAGCCGCCGGATTTCCGCCTGACCTTTCTCAGTCGCGATATCAAGCGCCACGGATTTCTTGTTTCGGTTCGCTGACATGAAATAGGCGCTCAGGTCCGAGCGGTTGCCGTCGGCATTGGTCACATAGGGCGGACCCCATTGCCGCGTGTCGTCGCCCCCGGTGGCAGGGTTTTCGATCTTGATGACACTGGCGCCCAGATCACCCAGCAACTGCGTGCAGGTCGGCCCGGCCAAAATACGGCTGAGGTCCAGAATCTTGACGCCCTTCAGCGGGCCCTCAGATGCGGCCATCGTATCCTCCCCGGTCGATTTCAGCGGCGATGACGGTAAATGTCTCGGCCTTTACAGCAGCTTCAAGTGCTGCGCGCAACTCTGCCCGGTTGCGGACGGTGTGGCCGTTCCCACCAAAAGCACGGCCCATGGCGGCGAAGTCATGGTGACCGAAATCCACGCCATTGTTGACCATCTGCCGCTGCCGCTGTTTCAACTCGATAAGGGCAAGGCTGGCATCTACGAAGACAAGAAAGATCGGATTGCCACCCATTTCGGCCGCCGTCGACAATTCCCCGGCGACCATCAGAAATCCGGCATCACCCGAAAAGCTGATCACCGGGCGGTCGGGCTCGGCCAGTTTCAGACCAATGGCCATTGGGACAGCACAGCCCATGGTGCAGAGCGCCGAGGATTGGATCAGCCCACGTTCCTCGCTGCAGTCCCACATCTGGCTCAGCAGAATGCGATGCGCGCCGCTGTCGGCGGTTGCCAGCGTTTCGGGGGGCAGGGTAGCCCGCGTTTCGGCGATGACCGCTGCGGGTCCCCAGTCCTCATCAGTGGGAAAGGACTGTGCCAGAGCAGATTTGACCTGCGCGGGCTCACCACCCGGCCACGTTGCGCGGGCAGGGTTTCCCTTGGCAATGGCCTCAAGCGTCTCGCCCGTGTCGGCCACCAGATTAAGACCCGCCTGATGCATGTAGTGGTCATTGATCACCGCTGATATGTCGATGACGCGCTTTTCTTCGGGGTCCCAGATTTCGCGCCAGCCGGGGCGCATTTCGATCGGGTCATACCCCAGACACAGCACCAGATCGGCGTGTTCAACCAATGGGACAAGGTGCTTGTCTGCCAATGGCGACAGGCCCGCGCCGCCCAGACACAAAGGGTGATCTTCGGGAACAACACCCTTGGCCTTGTAGGTGGTCACAAATGGAATTCCGAAATGTTCCAAAAACGCCTGCACCACACTGCGCGAGTCGTCATAGAGGACATCGAGACCGATAATGGCGATGGGGCGCTCGGCGTCAGCCACCCAGCGCCGGGCTTTTTCCAGGCATTCGCCATTTGGGCTGACAGGCGCGACCTTGGCCAGACGGCGGCGTTTTACACCCGTCACCGGTGTATCGGCGACCGAGATCGGAACATCGATATGGACCGGGCCCGGCCGCGGCTGCGTGGCCAGTGACACCGCCTTGTCTGCGATGATATCCGCGCCCTTGGCCGTCAGTGTAAACGTGCCCTTGGTGATGGAACGGTAAACCTGGCTGTGGTCCATAACCTGATGGGTGTAAGTCAGCGCTTCGTCCGCATCGACACAACCGGTCAGAACGATCATCGGAACACGGTCCTGCATCGCATTGGCCACCACGTTGATGCCGTTCATCGCGCCCGGACCCAAAGTGGCGACCAGAATCGCAGGCGCGCCGTCGCGGTGATGCACGGCCTCGGCCATGAATCCGGCCGAGTTTTCATGTTTTGTCAGATGAAAAGTGATGCCCGCCTTTTCAAGCGCATCCACCAGTGTCAGCACCTCACCCCCCGGCATTCCAAAGGCGTGGCGGCACCCCGCTTCGTACAGGCGTTGGGCCAGAAGATCGGCGGCGCGCGGCGTGGGGTCCTGCATCAGTCATGCTCCGAGATAACCGTTTCGAAGCAGATTGCGGAGGACGCCACCAGACGCAAGGCGGATCACGTCAGTGTGACTATTTGACTGCGTCTTCAGCGACGGATTGAAAAGTTTTATCCAGTTCCGCGGCAATGTCCTGCAAGGCTTGCCCGCCTTCCGCCATGTAAGGGTCAAACACGAAACTGGGGGTCTTGTAAGACAGGGTTGCGGTTCCGTCCTCGTTCTCGGTGACATAGAAACGGATCGGTGCTTCGATCATCGCATTGGTAGAGGTTTCCAGCACCCTTACGGCGTAATCGTTGTTGAACGCGCCAATCACCATGTTACCCGGAATGGTGATCCCGCGCGCCGCAGCTGCCTTGGTGGGTCCAGCCTGCGTCACCACTATCAATCCGTTGTCCTTAATCGCAGCCTTGGTTGCATCGACCAGTTCCGAGTAGGTCTTATCCGCAGGAAACACAGCCCATCCGGCCGGAACGTCCTGCGCCCAAACGGGTAAAGCGATCAGGCAAAGCAAGGGAATGAGGGCTTTCATTGTCACGTATCCTGTATTGAGGTGCAACCTGTGTGCCAGACCTGACCGACCCGCGACATCACAAACCCGTGTTCATGTGCCCGTGCGTTACTTCCGTCGAGCCTTCAATAGGTAGATATCCATGATCCAGCCATGTTCGGCGCGGGCTTTCGCCCGGGTCTCAAGGATATTCTGCGCAACCTCATCCAGCGGGCCACTGATCAGAACCTCTTCTTTCATACCCACATAGGCGCCCCACCAGATGTCATAACTTGCCAAATCAAGGGTTTGGAACGAGCATTCGCCGTCCAGCATCACAGCGACGTTCGAGGCCGCATCAGGCCAGCCTTCATCCCGGATACGACGACCGGTTGTGACAACGTAGGGCGCGCCCAGATCATTGATCGGAATCGCATGGGCAGCGGTCAGCGCCTGCAACGCGGTGATGCCGGGGATAACCTTGGTATTTGGTTGCGGGTTCAATCGTGCAGCGATGCGCAGTGAGCTGTCATAGAGGGACGGATCCCCCCAGATCAGCAACGCGACATGCTGCGCCTTTGGGTGCGCGGCAATGGCCGCTTGCCAGCGCAGGGCGATGGCGTCGTGCCATTCATCGACACCGCGCAGGTAGCCATCGTCGGCCCGGCGCTGGGGAATATCGAAATAGGCGATCTGTGGCGGCGTTTCGGCGACACGCTCGATGATCGCTTCACGCAGCCCGGCCAGATCAGCCTTGTTTTCCCCTTTGCGCGGAATCAGGATCAAATCCGCCGCCCGGATGGCTTGCGCGCCTTGAAAAGTTACATGATCCGGATTGCCGGTGCCGATGCCGATCAAGCTCAGATCAATCATCGTCGAACTCCGCCAGCGGACCATAAAGGATCAGCGCCGGTGCTTTGCCAATCTCGGTTTTCAGCTGCTCTGCCAGTGCGCCAATCGTGGCGCGTTGCAGTTTTTGGTCGGGAGTCGAGACGGATTCGGCCATAAGCGCCGGAGTATCCAACGGCAATCCTTGCGTGTGCAGGGCTTCGACCAGCAGGGGAAAGGTGCGCTTGCCCATGAAAACGACGGTCGTGGCCTGTGGATCGGCCAGCGCCTTGAGGTTCAGGTCGTCGGGCAACTCACCACTGACGTCATGGCCGGTCACGAACTGGACCCGCCGGGCCGTGAGCCTGCGCGTCAATGGAATGCCTGCGGCCGCTGCCGCTGCCACTGCTGAGGGGACGCCGGGAATAATCTCATAGGCGATACCAGCTGCGCGCAGGGCGACAAGCTCTTCCTCAAGCCGTCCGAACATACCGCCGTCGCCTGATTTCAGGCGCACCACATGCTGACCGGACTGCGCGTAATCCACCAACAACCGGCTGACATGGTCCTGCTTGGGGGACGGACGACCGGCCCGCTTTCCGACGCCAACCAGATCCGCATCGTCGCGCGCATGGCTCAGGATCGGGCCGCTGCTGAGATCGTCGAACAGGATCGCATCGGCCTTTTGCATCCGGTCCACCGCCTTGAGTGTCAGCAGTTCCGGATCACCGGGGCCAGAGCCGATGAAAGAAACAAAGCCGCTCATGCCGACGCCTCCGCAATCAGGTGAAAGAACGTGCCAGTGACATTGCCACGCAGTGATCCGGTTTGCGGACCTTCTTCCCCTTCGGCGTCAAACACGCGTGCCAATGGGGCGTCCGGTTGATCCACGATCGAGGAATAGTGGAACTCGTGCCCGCGCAAGGCTGCGCCTTTGGCAAAGCCGGGCATGGGGGCCAACAACTCGGCTTTTCTGTAGCCAAGATTGAACTTGCGCTTCTGGTAGGATGTGACGAGCCCCAGCAAGCCGGCCATTTCATGTTGCACGCCGTCCTTGTCGATCAGCGCCTGACCAAGCGCCATGTAGCCGCCGCATTCTCCGTGCACCGGTTTTGTTTCCGCATGTTTACGCAGTCCACTCAGAAAGGTGGTGGCCGCCGCCAATGCTCCGGCATGCAATTCGGGATACCCGCCAGGCAGCCAGACCAGATCGGCATCCGCCGCCGGAGGTTCGTCTGCCAAGGGGGAAAAAGGCAGGATCTCGGCACCCGCATCGTGCCACCCTTGCAAAAGGTGGGGATAGGTAAAGGAAAAGGCGGCATCACGGGCCAGCGCGATTCGCTGGGCCGGGGGCTGCGGCAGCGCGGCTGACGAAGGTCCGCTGGGGCCTGAGGAAGCTGCCCGCTTGATTGCGTCGAGGTCCACATGTTCTCTCAAGAACGCAGCATAGCCTACAATGGCGCTTTCCAGATCGGGGTGTTCAACCGCCTGAATAAGTCCCAAGTGCCGCTCGGGCAGGGTCAAGTCACCACGCCGGGGCAGGACGCCCAGAACAGGCAGGCCCGCGCGCTCCATCCCCAGACGGGTCAGGCGTTCATGGCGGGGGCTGGCGCATCGGTTCAGGATCACTCCGGCAAAGGGCAGGTCAGGATTGTACATCCTGAACCCCAGCGCCGTTGCCGCCGCTGATTGTGCCTGCCCGCCCACATCCAACACAAGTACAACGGGCCAGCCCATGCGCAGGGCGGTCTCGGCGCTCGAACCGTGCCCGACTTCGCCAGGCTTTGCGACACCGTCGAACAAACCCATCGAGCCCTCGGCCACCACAATGTCAGCGCCTTCGGCCTGAGCAGAAATTGCGCCGAGCAGGGGATCTGCCATCGCCCAGCTGTCCAGATTGAACGAAGCCCGCCCGGCAGCCGCCCGGTGAAAGGCGGGATCGATATAATCCGGCCCGCTTTTAAAGGGTTGCACGGTCAGGCCATCTTCGGCCAGCGCGCGCAAAAGGCCCAGCATGACCGTCGTCTTGCCGGTACCCGAAGAGGGAGCTGAAATCAAAATACCCGGAGGGTTAGTCATCACCATGGCTCCAGCTTGACCAAGGGCTATCTGCACTTTGTGGGCGATAGCGGCGGTCGTAATCTCTGGAATAAAGACAGCTTTCGTCAAAACCCTCACCGGCCAGCGCGGGGCCTACCATGATCAAAGCGGTGCGCGAGATGCTTTCGTCCAGCGACCCTTTCAGGGTTTCCAGCGTTGCGCGGATGATCTTTTCATCCGGCCAGCTTGCGCGATACACAACGGCCACCGGGCAATCGGCGCCATAAGCCGGGGTCAGGTCTGCGATAACCTTGTCCAGATTGCCGATTGACAGATGAATAGCCAAAGTCGCGCCGGTACGGGCAAAATTCACCAGCGTTTCACCTTCGGGCATGGATGACGCGCGCCCCGGCGTCCGGGTCAGAACCACCGATTGCGCCAGTCCCGGCAGGGTCAGTTCGGTGCCCAGGGCCGCTGCCGCGGCGGCAAAGGATGGTACGCCAGGGGTCACACTGACCGGAATGCCCAAGTCTTTCAGGCGGCGGATCTGTTCGCCCATCGCCGACCAGACTGACAAATCGCCCGAATGCAGCCGCGCCACATCCTGACCCGCTTTATGCGCGACTTCGATCTCAGCCATGATCTGGTCCAGATTCATGGGCGCAGTGTTGATGATTTTTGCGTCTTTGGGGCAGTGGCTCAGAATTTCCTCGGGCACCAGTGATCCGGCATAAAGGCACACGGGGCACGAGGCGATGATGTCGCGCCCACGCAATGTCAACAGGTCTGCAGCGCCCGGTCCGGCGCCGATGAAATGAACGGTCATGTTTGTCCTCCGATGGCGATGGCGCAGGTGGCCAGCCGGTCGTCCGAAATGTGTCTGGGTGAAAGCAGCCGCGCGCCGGACCCGGCGGCGGCAAGGGCGGATGCTTCGGCTACGCTGCCGGTGCCATAAGCGGCACGGCTGCGGTTCGAGCATGACAGGGTGCGTTGTCCGGCCAAATCGGCAGCCGCCACGAAATGCAGCGGAAGGGCAAGGCTTTCCGCAAAGGCCGCCAGCGCAGAGTGGCCGCTTTTGTCGGCAACCGTCGCTAGCGCTTGGACATCATGGCTGGCCGCTGCCGCGTCATAGGCGGCGCGCAAACTGTCTGCCGTCGCGTCTGATGAAAAGCCCAAGCCTGCCACGATCATAAGGTCACGCTCCACTGCACGACCGGATAGGCAGATTTCCAGCCGCGCCGCGGTCCGAGCGGTGCAGAATGTGCCAGTTCGATCCGCAACAGGTCTCCGCCCAGGTCTTGGTGCCATCGCGCCAACAGCGCTTCGCTTTCCAACGTTACCGCATTGGCGACCAACCGGGTGCCAGCGGGCAGGGCGTCGCGAAGCCACGCCAGCAGACTGGGGCTGAGCCCACCGCCGATGAAAACCACGTCCGGCAGGGGCAAACCGGGCAGCGCTCCGGGCGCGGTACCGTGGACAACCTGTAACCGATCCTGCCCCAGCGCGTCGGCATTGCGACGAATGCGTTCGGCCCTGTCAGCGCGGGGTTCGATACTGGTGGCGGTCAGGGTCGGGTCGCACATCAGCCATTCAATACTGATCGAGCCGGTGCCACCGCCAATGTCCCACAGATGCTCACCCCTCTGTGGCGCCAATGCGGACAGGGTCAGCGCCCGGATCGGGCGTTTGGTGATCTGGCCGTCGGTTTCAAAAAGATCATCCGGCTTGCCCGAGGCCTTGGACACAGCCCGCCCAGTGCCGGTCACTTCCAACCCGACGCAGACAGGATGATCGAAGGTTCCCAGCAGAGCTTCGGTCAGGCTCACTGTCTGGACGTTTTCACGCGGGCCGCCGAGGGCCTGCATCACATGCAACGCGCTGTCGGCAAATCCGGTTTCGCTTAGATATGTCGCCAGTTCAGCAACCGCCTTTCCGTCACGCAATAGCGCAATGGCATGAAGTCCCGGGGCCAGATGCGGTCGCAATCGGGTCAAAGGCGCAGCGTGCAGGCCAAAGGTCAGCGTGCTTTCCAAAGGCCAGCCCAGCCGCGCAGCGGCCAGCGAAAATGTGGACTGGCCGGGCAGGGCGGTCCACTCGTTGGCATCGAAGTTACGCGCGATGACGGACCCCGCGCCAAACCAGAACGGATCACCTGACGCCAGAACCACCGTCTGCCGTCCGCGCAGGCCTTTCAGGATCGGCAATCCGTCCGAGAACGGCACCGGCCATTCGACGCGCTCAGCCTCGTTTTCCGGCAGCAGCGACAGGTGACGAGGCGGCCCCATGATCACTTCGGCCCGGTCCAGCACTTGACGGCTTGCAGGCGACAGGCCATCAAACCCATCTTCGCCCAATCCCAGAACGGTCAGCCACGGAGTTTCAGACATGCCCAACCTCCTGATTCTTGGCGGCACGACCGAGGCCAACGCTTTGGCCAAAGCTGTTGCGGAACAAGGGATTGCGGCTGTGTATTCTTATGCGGGACGGGTGGAAACCCCGCGTCCGCAGCCGTTGCCGGTGCGAGTTGGCGGGTTTGGCGGCCCGGAAGGTCTGGCCCAATACATCCGTGAAAACGCGATCACCCATGTCGTGGATGCGACCCATCCATTTGCGGCGCAGATGAGCCGGAACGCGATTGAGGCGTGTCACACAACGCAGGTTCCACTGGCCGCCTTGACCCGCGCGGCGTGGAAGCCGCAACCCGGCGATGTCTGGCACCGCGTGCCCGATATCACTGCCGCCGTCGATGCGCTTGCAGGTGATCCGCAGCGTGTGTTTTTGGCTGTCGGACGTATGCACCTTGAAGACTTTGCTGCTCAGCCCCAGCATTACTACCTGCTGCGCCTTGTGGATGAGCCCGACACTTTGCCCTTGCCCAACGCAGAGGTGGTCGTGGCCCGGGGTCCTTTTACAGAAGCTGATGACCGTGCGCTGATGCAGCAACACAGGGCGCAACTTGTGGTGTCCAAGAACGCGGGCGGCTCGGGTGCGCGTGCCAAGCTGGACGCAGCGCGGGCGCTGGGCCTGCCAGTGCTTATGATCGACCGCCCTGTTCTGCCTAAGCGGACCGAGCTTTCGACTGTCGCACAGGTTCTGGACTGGCTGTCTCATCCCTGATCCTCGACCGGGGTGAAGCGTGGCGTATAGACGATCGGCGTGCCGTGGCGTTCGATGACCCGGGTACGCGACGAGCCGACAATGACCACGGTCTGCATATCCGCCATCTCGGGCGTGGCCTCGGCCAGTGTGGAAATCCGGATCACCTCATCCGCTCGTGACACGGCGCGTGCAAACAGGATCACTCGCTCGGGTTCACATTCTTCGCGCAGGATTTCCAGTGTCTTTACAAAGCCTTCCGGGCGAGATTTCGAGCGGGGATTATAGAAGGCCATCGAAAAATCGCCTTGCGCAGCTAAGCGCAGGCGCTTTTCGATCAGCGCCCATGGCTTTAGGTTATCACTAAGGTTGATGGCGCAGAAATCATGCCCCATCGGAGCGCCTGCGCGCGCGGATGCGGCCAGCATCGCCGTGATCCCCGGCAGTACATCGATCTGAAGGTCACGCCATGCTGTTGGGCCATTCTCCAACGCTTCGAACACGGCTGCCGCCATAGCAAACACACCGGGATCGCCCGAGGACACAACAACCACCCGCCTGCCTTCGGAGGCCATTTGCAGCGCGTGTTGCGAGCGGTCGATTTCAACCCGGTTGTCACTGGCGTGCAGGGTCAGGCCGGGGCGGTCGGCCACGCGGGCCACATAAGGGATATAGCCCACTACATCGGTGGCGTCGGCCAAAGCCGCTGTAACTTCAGGGGTGACCAGAGCCTCATCCCCCGGACCAAGGCCTGCGATCTTGACCCAACCGCTCATGGTCGCCGCCCCTGACCGTGCACAACGATGATCGAGAAATACGGGGTGATCTTCTCGCAGGCTTCGGACAGCTTTGTCACCGTCTGGTTCGGCATTTGCGCATATTCGACAATCCAAGCGCGGTCGTACAGCCCGGAGGTTTTCAGTGCGCGTTTCACCTTGTCGATGTTCCGCCCGATTTTCATCACGACCAAAGCATCTGTCTGCGCCATACGTTCAGCCAAAACCTCCTCGGGCAGAGTGCCAACCAGCACGGTCAGCACATCATCGCCCCATGTGATCGGATCGCCCGTGGCCGTCCACGCACCGGACATGCCGGTGATGGCTGGCACAACCTCGACCGGAGCTTCGTCACGCAACCGATTGTAAAGATGCATGAACGAGCCGTAGAAAAACGGATCGCCCTCACACAGGACCACCACATCCTCGCCCTGTTCCGACAGCGTCTTAAGGTGCGCTGTGCACTCTTCATAGAATGCGGCCAGCAACTCGTTATAACGCGGATCGGTGACCGGGATCTCGGTGGTCACAGGGTATTCCATCGGGAATTCAATCGCGCCTTCGGGGATCATCCCGTTGACGATTTTGCGGGCCTGACCGCTGCGACCCGGTTTGCGAAAGAATGCCACATGCTTGGCGTTGCGCAGCAGGCGATCAGCCCGGACGCTCATCAGATCCGGATCGCCGGGGCCAAGGCCCACACCGTATATGGTGCCCATCTTCATTCTGCCCGGCTTGCAATGGCGTTGATGGCCGCCACGGTGATGGCGCTGCCGCCCAGACGACCTTTGACAATGCAGGACGGCACCGGTTGCGCCTGCCATAGCGCATCTTTGGATTCCATCGCTCCGACAAATCCGACCGGGCAGCCGATGATCGCAGCAGGGCGCGGGCAATCCGGGTCTTCCAGCATGTTCAGCAAGTGAAACAGCGCGGTGGGCGCGTTTCCAATGGCGACCAGAGCACCTTCCAGATGCGGACGCCAGAATTCCAGCGCAGCGGCAGAACGGGTGTTGCTCATCTTGGTGGCCAGAGGGCGCACGCGTTCGTCATGGAGGGTGCAGATCACCTGGTTGTCGGCAGGCAGACGGAAGCGGGTCACACCTTCGCTGACCATGCGCGCGTCACACAGGATCGCCGCGCCGTTTTCCAGCGCCGTGCGTGCGGCCTGCACAAATCCGGGTGAGAAATGTACAAACTCCTCCAGCCCGACCATGCCGGCGGCGTGGATCATCCGAACGGCGACCTGCTCTTCATCGGTATCAAAGCGGGCCAGATCAGCCTCGGACCGGATGGTGGCAAAGCTTTCCTTGTAGATCGCCGCGCCATCAGTTTCGTATGTATAGGGCATCAGGTGAAGTCCATAGTCATGAGTGTTTCCGGGTCGAGCCCGCGTTGGCTGGGCTCATCCCCCGCGCGGCCCTGTTTGACAAGATCAAATCGCCCGTTGTTGCCGACCACTGTGATCTCGGCCGGGCCCATATGGGCGCACCCCTTGGCGCAGCCCGAGACATGCAGACGACCGTGAATGCGCCGAGCCAATGCACGGGCGATGTCGCGGGTTTCCACCTGCGCTTGCGGGCAGAACGGCGCGCCGGGGCAGGCGTCGGTTGTCATCATCGGATCGGCTCCGTCCATGACGAAATCCGGGGAGGGTATCGCCGCCCCGCCTTCCAGCAGGATCAGCCGCCACGGTGTGACACGCAAGGCAGAAGCGCCGCTGGCTTCGATCAGTTCACAAAGCTTGTGCGCAGGCAGCGAGCCGAAAGCCGCGCCGTAGAGAGCACCCAGTTCACAGGGGCCGGGTTGCAGTTTTTCACCGAAAGGACCGGGGGCAAATCCCTGCCATTCCTGTGGCAACGCGTGGGTGACCCGCGCCATGCGACGTGTCTCGGCCGTGTAAGTCTCAGAAAACCACAGGGCCAATGCGATCACGTTGTCAATGGCGTTATCCTCGGTCACAGACCGCCCGGTTTTGCAGCCGTCGGCGCGCAGGATCGGACCGCCGGCACCCAGCTCCAGACGAATATCTGCAGAATCCGAGGCCAACAGGCGCTTCGGGCCTGTATCTATGGCAAAACCAAACTTAGCGGGCAGAGCAGGCAATTCGGCCAGTCGATCAATCAACTCCAGTGTCAGCCGCGCGGTCAAATCGCCCGCCTGATAGAGCGGAGTGACCAGAATATTGCGGCGTACTTCGATGCCGGGTTCCGTATCAAGCAAGTTCAGCGCTGCAAGTTCCACAAGCAACGGCTGGTGGTCGCGCTCATCCACGCCGCGCAGTTGCAGGTTGGCACGATTGGTCAGGTCAATGGTGCCGTTGCCGAACCGTTCAGCCAGTTCGCACAAACCAATAGCCTGCCTGGCACTCAGTCGCGCCAGACGCGGACGGACCCGCACGACCAGCCCGTCGCCTGACATCATCGGGCGATGTGCGCCAGGGCACCAGCCTTGAACGATAGGTGCACTCATCCCAAACCCTCCAAGTCGGCACGGATCGAATTCCGGCGTGTGTTCCAAAGCCCCGCTTCCAGCAATGCACGGAACCTGTCTTGCATGGCCTGATGGGCCTTCGGGTTGGCCTCTTGCAGAAAGGCATCAACGGCCTCATTGCCCAATGTGGCTTCGTGGTAGAGATCAAATAGATGCGGAGCGACGGTTCCGGACAGATGCGCAAAAGAGGCCATGTGATCCAGCGTCGCAGCAATCTCGGCGGCGCCGCGAAAACCATGGCGCTGCATCCCCGCGATCCAGCCAGGGTTGGCAGCACGGGCATGAACGACGCGGCTGATTTCTTCCGGCAGAGTCCGGGCGCGCGGATTATCGGGGTTGGTGTTGTCCAGATGGTAAAGCTGCGCGGATCCGCCGACGAATTTCTTGGCGGCGGCAAAACCGGCCTCATGCGTGGCATAATCGTTGGCCAGCAGCAGGTCAGTTTCCGTCAGATCCTGGAGGTGAACAAAACTGTCGGCATTGGCGACACGATCCGTGATTCCCTCTTTGTCTTGCGCAACGTGCTCACCTTCCAGCGCGTACGAGCTGGCCTCCAGCCATGCCTCCCCGGCTTGGGTGCGCGCTTCGTCCGTATAGGTCTCGGACAGATGGGTCATGTTCAGGCCGTAACTGCCGGGTGCCGGGCCAAACACCCGCGCAGCCGGGGCGTGACCGGCATAGGGGTTCCAGTCGGTCGCTTCATCACGCTCTGACAAAGCCCGGACCGCCTGACCATAAAGGGCTGACAACGTAGGGAACACATCGCGAAACAAGCCTGAAACCCGCAGGGTGACGTCCAGGCGCGGGCGGCTCAGGTCGGTGATGGGCAGCACTTCGATACCCGAAACCCGCTCGGACCCCTTGTCCCAAACCGGCTTTACACCCAGCAGGTGCAGGGCCATGGCGAATTCTTCGCCCGCCGTGCGCATGGTGGCCGATCCCCACAGATCGACAATCAGCCCTTTCGGGTAATCGCCTTCCTCCTGCAAGTGTCGCCGTACCAGTTCCTCGGCCAGTTTCACACCTTGCGCGTAGGCTGCGCGGGTGGGCACAGACCGAGGATCGGTGGTAAACAGGTTTCGCCCGGTCGGCAGCACGTCAGAGCGGCCCCGATAGGGCGAGCCGGACGGGCCAGCCTCGATCCGCTTGCCGGCCAGCGCATTGATCAGGGCCTTGCGTTCGGCATGGGCGGATGGGGCTGGGTCGAAACTGCCGGTCACATCCGGGACACGCCCATAGACGTGCAGCCCGTCGCCAAACTGACTTTCCTTGATATCGCAGACAAAGCGGTCGATGCGGGTGATTGCTTCGGCGGTGCTGGTGGCCTGGTTCAGGCCCAGATCGTGCTCCAGCCCAATGGCTTGCGCCTCATCCCGGATATCTTCCTGCAACCGGTCACGGCGTCTGGGGTCAAGGCCGTCCGCGTTTGAGAACTCGTCCAGCAGGGCTTCCAGCCGCACCATCCGGTCAGGCGTTCCGCTTTCTTTCATGGGGGGTGGGATGTGGCCCAGGGTCACGGCGCTGATCCGGCGTTTGGCCTGCGCGGCCTCACCCGGGTCGTTGACGATGAACGGGTAGATCACCGGCAGGTCACGGATCAGCGCCTCGGGCCAGCAGTCTGCTGATAGGGCGACCGATTTGCCGGGCAGCCATTCCAGTGTGCCATGCGCACCGATATGGATCAGCGCATCCGCGCCAAGACCTTTGCGCAGCCACAAATAGAAGGCCACATAGCTATGGCGCGGGGTACGCGAAAGGTCGTGATAGTCGTCATCACGCAGTTCGGGTGTTCCGCGCTCTGGTTGCAGTGCGACCAGCGCCTTGCCGCGTCGCAAAGCCGTGAAGTGAAACGCGCCCTGAGCGAAAGTTGGGTCTTGCTCAGGATTGCCCCATACGGTGTGCAGATCGGTGCGCAGGGTTTGGGGCAATTCAGCGAGTGCGCTCAGATAATCCTCAAGCGGCCACGATATCCGGGCGTCCAAGAGTGCGTCGGCAACCGGATCGCCAGCCGCGATGTCGTAGCCTTCACCGCAAAGATCAGACAGCATCGCCTCAGCCGAGGCCAGCGCGTCGAGACCAACCGCATGGGCCATTTGCCAGTCTTTGCCGGGATATGTGGACAGTACCAACGCGGGGATCTGGTCTGCCTTGGGTTTGTCATTCAGGGCAAGCCAGCCCGATACCCGATCGATGATCGCCTCGATCCGGTCCGACTCGGCCCGATGCGCAAAACGGGAGTATTCCAAATGCGGATCGCGCTTGCCCGGTTCTTTGAAAGAGACAACGCCTGCCGATATTCGCCCGTCCACTTCGGGCAATACCACATGCATGGCGAGGTCGGCGGGTGACAGGCCGCGTTCGGCCTCCGCCCAGGCCTTGCGTCGCGAGGTGGCGAGAGCGACCTGAAACACCGGCACATCCGCTGCGTCCAGAGGCGACGTGCCGGACGCGCCCTTGCCCGAGAATGAAGTGGCGTTGATGATCGCCGACGGTCGCAAGGCGACGACCTGTTCCCTGAGCCAGTCGGCAGCGGCTGGGGTCTTGAGCGACGGGGCAAACAGACCCACCGCCTGAAGCCCGCGGGCGCGCAGGCTGCGGATCAGGGCCGCGACCGGGGCGGTGTCTGCGGATGTCAGATACGCGCGATAAAAGGTGACAAGGATGCGTTTCGTATCGTTCTGGAATGCGGAACCCACCGGGACGACACCCTGATCTGGACACCACGCACCGCATTCGGGCAGGGTTTTCGCGCCCATTACTGGCCCGGCATAAAGCCCTGCTGCCAAGGCCATCTGGGCCAATGCGGCCTGCGCGGCGACTTCGCCGCCGGTGTCACACAGATGTGCCAGCCGCCTCAGGGTCGAGAGGGGCAGGGTCGAATACTCATCCAACCGAGTGTCTTCACGCCCATCCGCCGGTAAAACGGCTAACGCGATGCCTTTGGCTTGCGCCAGTGCCAGAACCTGTTGCAGCCCGTAAGACCAATAGGGCACGCCACCTATCAGACGGATCAGGATGCCCTTTGCGCCCTCAAGTGTCTGTTCGACATAGGTATCGACGGACAGAGGGTGCTTCAGCGCCGCAAGATTGGCCAGCCGCATCGTGGGCATCCGCCCCTCAGGCCCGCCGCCGCGATGCCAGCCCGCCGCGAAAGCGCCCAGGTCACTGTCGGAAAAGGACAGCACAACCAGATCACCCGGGCTTTGGCCCAGATCGGTTGGGGTCTCGGTTTCCTCGAGCCCGTGGCTTTCGCGAAAGACGACGTGCATGACTTACTCGGCAACCTCGGTCACACCCACGAGGATATCACGGATTTCGGCTTCTTTGATGTCGTCATGCTCGGCAATCACGACCAGGCGCGAGCGGCGCTCTTCACCGGGCTCCCACGGGCGGTCGTATTGGTGACGAACCCGCGCGCCGACAGCCTGAACCAGCAGGCGCATCGGTTTGCCAGCGACGGCGGCATAGCCTTTGACGCGCAGGATATTCAGCTCAGTCGCAAGACGTTCGATTCTGGCTACCAGTTCCGCAGGGTCGGTCTGTTCCGGCAACTCGACGATGATGCTCTCGAAATCGTCATGCTCATGATCGTGATGGCCATCGTGATGTGACGGGCGCGCGTCCATGTCATCTTCGACGGCAGCCTCAAGGCCAAGCACGACACGTACGTCGACGACACCCTCGGCGACCTCGACAACGGGAAGCGGCCGCGGTGCCTCGGCGGCGATGATCTGTTTGGCTTTCGCGACACCTTCGGGACCTGCTAGATCGGGCTTGGTCAGCAGGATGATATCCGCGCACGAGATTTGATCTTCGAACACCTCGGACAAGGGTGTTTCGTGATCGATCGAGTCATCAGCCAGCCGTTGGGCATCCACCGCTTCAACGTTCGGAGCAAAGCGACCGGCGGCCACAGCCTCGGCATCGGCCAGCGCAATCACGCCATCAACGGTGATTTTCGAACGGATATCAGGCCAATCAAATGCTTTCAGCAGCGGTTTGGGCAGTGCAAGGCCGGATGTTTCGATCAGGATGTGATCCGGGCGCGGTTCCAGCGCCATCAGCGCCTCGATGGTCGGAATGAAATCATCAGCCACGGTGCAGCAAATGCAGCCGTTTGCCAGTTCCATGATGTTTTCCGCAGGGCAATCCGGTATCGCGCAGGATTTTAGAATGTCACCATCAACACCCACATCGCCAAACTCGTTAACAACAATCGCAAGACGCTTTCCCTGCGGGTTCTGCATCAGATGACGCACCAGCGTGGTTTTGCCCGAGCCCAGAAAGCCGGTGATCACGGTGACGGGAAGTTTTTCTAGGTTCGACATGATCTCAGCCTCCAATCGGGGGAATGCGCGAGGCGCAGTTTTTGCGGAAATGTTCAGGACGGTCGCGCCACTTCACCAGACCATCGTCTGTGGCCAGATACTTGGTCACACCATCGATGATGACATCGACGTGATCGACTTCGTTCAGGTTCTCGTAAACAAAGGTCCAGCGATCCGGCCCGCCCCGAAGAACGATGGAACAGCCCTGATCGCAGTTCGAAAGGCATTCGACAGGTTTCAGAATGATGCCATCTGGCAGGGCTGCCTGTTCCAAAGCCTTGTGCAACAATGTGCCGGGACGCTCAGCGTCATCCTCGACGGGCAGACCCCGGCGGCAAGTCGTGCAGACCAGTAGTTCTACCGGTGCGGTCTCGGTCATGTCTCTCATCCCCCCAAATCCTCTTCGCGGGGGACGGGGTTTCATGCGGGCACCACGTCTGCACATGGACCCGACACCGGAACACCCCGCCCGGTTTCAACTTCGGGTGTTGGCAGGTCTCCCGGCTTGCGGATGCCAGAGCGGTCGCTCTGTCGGATGTCCCGCCTTCCCGGCACAGGCCAGTGGCATTGGGCATCCTCTCCGGTCACGGTCGCGGGGGCGGCTGCGTTTGGCGGATGAACCGTTGACGCATTCCCTTTTCATCGGCTGTTGCCGACACCAACGTCCGGGACATGCGGCACCGCCGACCCGCTTGTCAAGCGGTTCGCGCGCAACAAATAAGCCAAGGTGAAAAAAGCGACCTGTAGGCGTCGTTCGGCGGCATGAAGAATGTGTTCGGTATGTGGTCGCATGACGGGAAAACGACGAACTTGGAGATGCGTCATATGAAAGTGGGATTTATCGGTCTGGGTAACGTAGGCGGCAAGCTTTCGGGATCCCTTTTGCGCAACGGCATTGATCTGACTGTTCATGACCTGAACGCGGATCTGGTGGCCGAGTTTGTCGCCAAAGGTGCAAAGGCGGCTGAGGGGCCCGCCCAGTTGATGCGCGATTGCGATGCGGTGATCACCTGTCTGCCGTCTCCGGCAGCATCGGACGCAGTTATGAAGGAGATGTTGCCCGAAGTGGGCCCCGGCAAGATCTGGATGGAGATGTCGACCACAGACGAGGCCGAAGTCAAACGCCTGGGAGCCGAAGTCATATTGCGCGGCGGTGCGGCCGTCGATTGCCCGGTTTCTGGCGGGTGCCACCGTGCCGCGACGGGCAATATCTCGATCTTTGCGGGCTGTGACCGGGAAACGTTTGAACGAATTCTGCCGTTCCTGACGACAATGGGCCGCCGGGTTTTGCACACCGGCGAACTGGGTTCGGCCTCGGTGCTGAAAGTGATGACCAATTATCTTGCCACCGCCAACCTGATCACCTGCGCCGAAGCACTAGTTACGGCAAAGGCTGCGGGGATGGATCTGAACACGACCTATGAGGCGATCAAAATCTCGTCCGGCACGTCCTTCGTGCACGAAACCGAAAGTCAGGTCATCTTGAACGGGTCGCGCGATATTTCCTTCACCATGGATCTGGTGAAGAAGGATATCGGTTTGTTTCAGGAGGTCGCCGACCGCGCCGGGGTGCCGCTGGAAATAAACCCGGTGATGATCAACATCTTTAACGATGGTATCGCACGATATGGCGAACGCGAGCTTTCACCAAATATTATCAAACGGCTGGAAGAGGCAACCGGCCTGGATATCACCGCCCCGGGCTTTCCAGCCGAAATGACGGATGATGAACCGGAAGAGCCGGGATACGAGGTTGTGCCACAAGGGCGCGCCTGAGGGTAAGGCAAACACCAGACTACATCGCGCCCCGTGAACGAGCAGGGGTAGGCAGGTGTTCCGAAAAAACACGCCATATCTGGCCCGCAGTTCGACAGAATCGCGGGCCATGAACGTCTGAAAATACCAAGCGTCACACGCGCGTACTGCGGGGCCAAGTCAGCGATTAGGATGTAGTTGGAGGCGAGTACCGGAATCGAGACTTCTTAGTAAAATACAATAAAAACAACGTGTTGAATTTTCTGTATCCTCCAGAGGATGCGCCTTATATCCTCCAAACTACCTGCGGAAGTTCGGGTTAATGCCTTCGGTGACAACCCCGCGTAAGTCCAATAGGCTCAAAGAGTACGACCAAAGCGGGAGTAGGTGAGGTGGACCAAGCGCAGTTCGATCAGATGATCGCCAAGATGAACGCTGAGACCACGAGGCTCATCGATGAGACCGCTAAGATCAATAGCAGAAATCCTTATGCTGAGATGGCGATTGGCTCTGAGGTGACGCTGGCCATTGTCGTTATTCTAGGTTTGGTCACCTAACCTCAATCTTTGGGTTGTCGCACAACTGCTTTCTTACCGGTGATTGACTCGATGAGTCTCCTGCTGTGAGAGGCTATTTGATTACTGTTTCCCGCAGCATACTCGTTGAACTGCCTTACGTGATCGGGGGGTTCTTTAGGCATTATGGACGTGTCGCGGTTTGCTGCCGCTCCTTTGATAGCATTTATTGCAGCAAAGGAGACGAACTATGGGACTGAAACGGACGGACGAATTT
>NZ_JBQERO010000020.1:0-69112 GCF_056535125.1 Ruegeria sp. O4
TGCCTCGGTCCCATCATCACCGCACCTCCACTCTCAAAAACGAGTGAATCAGCGACAGGCAAACCAATCAACGGAATTTTTCAACACTATGCGGACAGAGCTGCCTTTGAGCCGATGTCCGCTTCCATGACCGACCAAAACGGGCCGATTTACAAGCGATCTGATTCTGCACACTCAATTCAGACCATTTCAACGTAGATGATGCGCAATAGTCGAGTTTTTTGCGCTAGAGTGATAGCCGACACACGTACGCATCGCGGAGAATGCGTTCAAAAAAACATCCAAGTTAAAGAATTTCGATTTCGAAACGAACAGATGCCTAGGTAATGTGGTTTAGCTCGATTGCGCTTCCTTGTCCTTCGTAGCGCACAGCTCCCGGAGTCCATGGTTCAGAAGCCGAGTAGTAACCTTCAAAATAATCAACGAGCTCATCCGATGATTCGGCAAGCGCGCCACCGATTGCATCAGTCAGGGCGACAGCTGCTTGCTGCGCCAAAAGAATTGTCCCCGCTGCTAGGCCTGTGGTCGCAACGGCAGCAGCGGTCACGATTTGCTTTAGATCACTTTGGTTGGCGATCACGGCAATACGCTGCATCAACTCACCAAATTTGCGCCGATCCTCTTTTGACTCCCATACTTGGACACGAACGGCTAAACCGGAACGCACGGTTTGAGGCGGGAAAAGCACTGTGCCTTGACCAATAAAACGACGAACATTTTGGTTCTGATTGAGGGGAATGATGCATGAATCTGGAGTACTGATTGTACCTGGATAAAGGTGCAGTCCCTTCATATCCCAAGTCCACGCAAGAAAGTATAATTCGGTGTCGAGACGGAACAATCGTTGAAGAAAGTTGGGGAACCCCTCTGACATTTCCAGCTCAGAAAGCGTGAGGCCACGAATGTCCGCACTTTCAACGAAAAACGTTTCTGTTACGTTATCATCTTCAGATTTCGAAAGAGAAAAGCTCGAAGCGATACCTTCCTGAGGTCTTTCCTGTTTGGAAAGGGTAAAATCCTTAATGGATCCGTTTTGAATCAAAGCCATGAATTAAATGTCCTCTCAAATTTTCGTACCAGAAGCACCCAGAAGCTGGAGACTGTGCATGTTGTTCTTGGCTGCCATCCAAGCAAAACAAACTTCTCCGTTCGACAATCCATATGATGCGCCATTCTGTTTGAAGTGATCTTGCAGTTCATCAAATTCTTCATACAACTGTTGCTTCGCACAGCCGATGTCGTGAGACATCGTGAAAATACATTTGAGTCCGTTGGTGATTGCAAGTTGAGTGGGCAGAGGCACCTTTGGTTGCCATACAAGTTCATCATCGAATCCAAGATAACTGTCACAGCCCCCGGTCGCCACTGCATCTGGTCCCAAAGTGATTGCCGAATAGCAAGCAATTGCCACAACCATACCGTGACCGAGTTGACCAATATTTGTGCTATCGACAATAGAATTGCCGTTCGCGATCAACTCATCTTTTAGACCGTGACCGAACCAAAAAAGATGATCATGGGTCGAAAGGTCGGTTTGCACGGCAGTTCTACTCGCAGCTGCCCCTGCGATATCGGTTCCCTGCCCGGGCGACGTATAATTCAATATCGCTTGACCCCAGGTTGCAGCCTCTTGCGCTGCGGAGTCATCTGCAGGCCTTACCACTAATATCTTCATCTAACGCGCCCCGGCTCATCTGATCCACTCCAACGCTCGATATCTTTCCTAAATTCCTCAAGTAATTCTTCGATCAACTCTGCTTGGGTCTTGGCCACCTCTACTTCGAAAACCGCCGCACTAAACAGGACCCGCACGGTTTTCGCGGGCGGGGTGATTTTATCCACAGCTCCATCATTCGAGAGTACCTCAGTCATGGCGCTCGATATTTCGCGGGGCGTAATGCTAGATGTCTCGGAGGTGGCAATTACCGCAACATCAGGAAGCGGGTGATTTGCACCCCATCGTTCCAAGACAGTGGCGACCTTAACAAATGCTTCTGGAGAAATATCGGGTGCAATAGCGGCCATTCTGTTTCAACCTAATTAATCAGTTAATACGAAAAATCATTGCGCAGCAGCAGTGTTGCGTTTGACAAACTTGTAGTCAACCCATGCTGATAATCAGTGAGAAAGGCTTAAGCGTGCAATTTTTTCCAGCACCTCCAATAAATCGGTCATTAGCTGCGACCTGACCAATGAGGAACTTGGGCTCGAACCTGACATTGAAGTGCCGGTGATCTTGGTGTCAGTGGCACATGGTAGCCTTTCACTGCGCGGGATGTGTCGGCAGGTTCGGCATCGCCACCCAGCCCGGCAATTCATCCGGCGCGACCGAGACATGCAGGCGTTCTGACTGGTCCCGCCCGACCTTGCGGTGTTTGCGCAGCAAAAATATCTTGCCCCAACCGCGCCAGGTTCCAACCGATTGCGCATGGGCATCCGTGGGGAAACGGGTGCGCCAGCCTTCGGGCATCGGCAGCCCGTGCATCTCGGCCTTGTCCAGCATCCAGATCAACGAGATATTGCTGAGCGGGCGGGCCTCTTCATAGCCGTTCAACTGGCCGCCGATATCGCCGTGGGTGCCGCGGAACCAGACCTGTTCCACATGGCCATTGAACTCGGGCTTGCATCGCCACAGAACCGGCTCGAACACCTCGCGCGTTTCGTCGAGGGCCAGCGCGTGATAGCCATGCAGAGTGGCCGGGCCCAGCTGGTGGTTGTGAAAGGCATGGCGATCCTCGGCCCAGCGCCACAGAAGCGGCAGGCGCAGGCCCAGCGCCTTGACCGTGTCCCAGACACCGACCATCTCGATCTTGACGTTGTCATGGCAGAACTTGCGGCGGAAATCGCGGGCTGCGGTGCCGCTGACATTGCATTCATAGTGGCGGTAGGCTTGCAGGATGTTCCGCTCGGTCGCGTGTTCGGCCTTGAGCAGGCCGATCATGTCGATCACCCCGGCCAGGCTGCGCACGCCGTAGGCTCCACGGGAATAGCCGATGAAATAAATCCGGTCACCGGGCTTGTAGCGCGACGCCAGATAGCCATAGGCGCGGCGAATCTGGCGGTTGATGCCCCGGCCCATCATCACGTCCATGGTGGATTTCCAGCTTTCCCACTGCACGCCTGCCTCGTAGAACACCGACACCTTGCTGCCCATTTCGCAGCACAGGCGATAGGTCTGTCCGGCATGGGTTTCGAACCCCGGTTCGAGGGTGGACATGGTGCCATCTAGGATAATCACGTGGCTGATCGGCTCGCGGTGCCGCGTTTCGGCGGAGTGCTCGGACCGTAAGGGCCGCCCGAGCCATCCCAGAACCTTCCTACTTAGCCGCGACAGATTCATGCGTCAGCAATTCCCAAACCTTGTGAGGTGTGAAAGGCATATCCGCCTGCCGCACCCCGTGATCCCAGAGCGCATCCTGAACCGCGTTCGCCACAGCGGCCAGAGCGCCCACCGTGCCGGCCTCGCCGCATCCTTTCATCCCCATCGGGTTGGAAGTTGACGGCACCGGCGCCGAGGTAAACTTTATCATGGGTACGTCCACCGCGCGGGGCAAGGCGTAATCCATAAACGATGCCGTGAGCAGCTGTCCGTGATCATCATGCACCACATGTTCCGACAGCGCCTGCCCGATGCCCTGAACCACCCCGCCATGCACCTGCCCTTCGGCCAGCATCGGGTTGATAAGATTTCCGAAATCATCAACCACGGTGTAGCGGTCCACACGGGTTTCGCCGGTGACGGAATCGATCACGACCTCGGCAACATGCGCGCCGTTGGGATAGCTGCGGGCATCCAGTTGCGCGCGGGACTCATGCGTCAGCAAGTCCACGCGCCCGTCGGCGCGCGCCATAGCCGCGGCTTCGGTCAGGGTCGGCGTCAGGTTCGAGCCCGGCGCGCGGAATGTTTCATGGTCAAATCGCACATCACTGTCCTCGACCCCCATCTTATCGGCCAGATAAGGCGTGAATGCGGCGATCATCTTGTCAATGGTGGCGAGGGTCGCGGTACTTTGCACCGTCACCGAGCGCGAGCCACCGGTTCCGCCGCCATGGCCAAGCCGGTCGGTATCGCCCTGAATGACGGTGATCCTGTCCATCGGGACGCCAGTCTGATCGGACAGGAACTGGGCATAAACCGTCTCGTGCCCCTGCCCGTTCGATTGTGTGCCGACATAAAGGTTCACCGTGCCATCCGCGCAAAACTCGACCTTCGAGTTCTCGGAAGGGTCCCCCAAAATACTTTCGATATAGTAACAAAGACCCTGCCCCCGGATCAGACCGCGTTCGGCATCGGCGGCCTTGCGGGCTTCGAACCCGCTAGTCTGGCTGGCCGCGCGGCGAAGGACCATGTCGAAATCGCCGACATCATAGGTTTCACCCGTGGCAGAGGTGTAGGGGAAATCGCCGGGTCTGATGAAGTTTTTGCGACGCAACTCCCACGGGTCAACGCCCAGTTCGCGTGCGGCGCGGTCCATCACGCGTTCCAGCACATAGATCGCCTCGGGACGTCCGGCACCGCGATAGGCGTCGACCTGTGTTGTCGTGGTATAGAACCCCTCGACCCGGAGATAGGTGGTCTGAACGTCATAGACCCCCATCAGCACCTTGCTGAACAGGCTTGTCTGGATCGCCTGCGCGAAATGGCTGTTATAGGCACCAAGGTTGACTTTGCTGTGGACGCGGTAGGCGGTGATCCGGTGGTCTGCATCAAAGGCCAGCTCGGCCAGCGAGGTCAGATCGCGGCCGTGGTGATCGGACAGCATCGCTTCGGACCGGTCGGACATCCAGTGCACGGGCTGGCCCAGTTTCATCGCGGCCACGGCCACGCAGAAATATTCGGGATATGGCATCACCTTCATGCCGAACCCGCCCCCCACATCCGGGGTGGTGACGCGGATCGCATCCGCATCGAGTTTCAGCTTTTGTGCCAGTTGTGCCTTCATCGCCCAGACACCCTGCCCGCCATAGGAAAAGTGCAGACGCCCGCCAGACCAGTCGGCCTGACAGCCCCGCGGCTCGAGCGAGCTGATGATGACGCGGTTGTCGTGCAAGTTCAGCGACACGGTATGGGCGGCGGCCTGAAAGGCGGCCTTGGTCGCGGCCTCATCCCCCAGACCCCAATCAAACGCGCGATTGTCGGGCGCTTGCGGGTGCAGGGCCTCACCCCCCGCGTTCACGTCCAGCTTGGCGGGGCGTTCCCGGATGTCCATCCAGATCAGTTCGACCGCGTCCTGCGCCTGTACCAGTGTATCCGCGATGACAACGGCCACGGGTTCGCCCACAAAGCGCACACGGTCCTTGGCCAGCATATGCCGATCCGGCGCGGCAGAGCCGGTCCCGTCGCGGTTGGTCAAGGTTGCGGCATTCATCACCGTGTCGATGCCCGAGGCGGCAAGATCGTCCAGTGTCATGACCAGCCGCACCCCGTCAGCATCCCGCGCGGCCTCAAGATCCAGCGCGGTGATATCGCCATGGGCCGCAGGGCTGCGGAAGAAAGCGGCAAACAGCGCATTGTCGGGCACGGCATCGTCCATATAGCGCCCCTGCCCGGTCAGGAACCGCTGATCCTCGGTCCGTTTGACGGGCTGGCTTTTGCCGAATTTTTCCATGGGATGCTCCTGTCACTGCCTTGATGGCGACACTAGCCCTGCGCCCGCTTATGTCCAGCGCCTTGCTTGAAAGCGCGTGGCGACACCGATGTCGTAAACAGGATTGCGGGGGCCGCAGAGGGATTCGTAGGCTGTTTGAAGATACAGCCTGCCGGAGGTTCCCCATGCCCGAACCCATTTCCCTGACACAGGGCCGTCTGGACGCCCCATCGGTCGACGCGTATTGGCAAGACGGGTTTGCCTTTCCCATTACAGTCTTTCCACCGGATGAGACCGCACAGTTTCGGGCCGAGCTGGAGCAGGTCGAGAAGACCTGGCGCGTGGCCGACCTTCCGCTGCCGCTGAACATGTACAAACGCCTGAACGCCCATGTGGTGATGCCGCTGGTCGCCCGTATCGCACTGGACCCCAGGGTTCTGGACGTCGTCGAAGGAATACTGGGGCCGGATTTGCTGCTGTGGTCTGCGGAACTGTTCATCAAAGAGCCACGCACGACCCAGGTGGTGGGAATGCATCAGGACCTGACCTATTGGGGGATGGGCGAAACACCGGATCAGGTGACCGCGTGGATCGCATTGTCGCCTGCCACGGTTGCAAGCGGCTGCATGGACTTTGTCAGGGGTAGCCACAAAAACCCGATCCTGCCCCATAACGACACGTTTTCAGACAACAACCTGCTGTCGCGCGGGCAGGAGGTGGCTGTCGATGTGGCAGACGAGGACAAGACACATATCGAATTGCAGCCGGGTCAGATGTCGTTGCACCATGGCCTCACAATCCATGGCTCGGGGCCCAATATGTCGGACGATCGGCGGATCGGGCTGGCGATCCGGTATCTGAACCCGAACGCGCAGCAAAAAGTGGCGGATCGCGATTACGCGGTCTTGGCGCGGGGCGAAGACCGGGTGGGCAATTTCATCCTCATCGAACCACCGACCGAGTTGTTTTCGCAGCCAGCCTTGGCGCTTCATGCCCGCATTCGGGAGGATCAGGCCAAGGCGATGACACAAGGCGCGGCACAAAGCACGCACCTGTACGGAAACGAGGCGACCGGCACGGGGTGACTTCGGCAATCGTCGCCGCACAGGGCCTTCCCCTTCCCGTCTCCATTCGCTATTGCAGGCGCTGACCCGAATTTGTTGACGCAGGACGCATCCCATGGCGATGGAAAAGACATTCAACGCGGCCGAGGCCGAGGCCCGTATCTATGAGGCCTGGGAACAGGCCGGAGCCTTCAAGGCAGGCGCGAACCGTTCGCGCGAGGAAAGCTTTACCATCATGATCCCGCCGCCCAACGTGACGGGTGCGCTGCATGTGGGTCACGCGTTCAACAACACGTTGCAGGATATCCTGATCCGCTGGCACCGGATGCGTGGTTTTGACACGCTATGGCAGCCCGGTCAGGACCACGCGGGTATTGCCACGCAGATGCAAGTGGAAAAGATGCTGGCGGCGCAGGGTAACGAAGGTCGGCGCGAATTGGGACGCGAGAAATTCCTTGCGAAAGTCTGGGAGTGGAAGGGCGAATACGGCGGCACGATCATTGAACAACTCAAGCGTCTGGGCGCCAGCTGCGACTGGTCGCGCAATGCCTTTACCATGGCGGGCGCACCAGGTGACCCACGCACCGGGCACGAGAACAGCCCGAATTTCCATGATGCCGTTATCAAGGTCTTCGTCGACATGTACGAAAAGGGCCTGATCTATCGCGGCAAGCGACTGGTCAATTGGGACCCGCACTTCGAGACTGCGATTTCGGACCTTGAGGTCGAGAATATTGAAACGCCAGGCCACATGTGGCACTTCAAGTACCCTTTGGCGGGCGGCGAGACATATGAGTATTTGGAAAAAGATGAAGATGGGAATGTAATCCTTCGCGAAGAGCGGGATTATATTTCGATCGCGACGACCCGCCCTGAAACCATGCTGGGCGACGGTGCCGTGGCCGTCCATCCGTCGGATGAGCGGTACGCGCCGATCGTTGGCAAACTGTGCGAAATTCCGGTTGGCCCGAAAGAGCATCGCCGCCAGATCCCGATCATCACCGATGAGTATCCCGATCCCGATTTCGGCTCGGGCGCTGTGAAGATCACCGGTGCGCATGACTTCAACGACAATATGGTGGCCAGGCGCTGCGGCATTCCGATGTACCGCCTGATGGACACCAAAGGCGCGATGCGGGCTGATGGCGCGCCTTACGCCGAAGAGGCGGGCAAGGCGCAGGAATACGCGCGCGGCAAAGCGTTCACCGAGAATGAGATCGACGCGATCAACCTGATCCCGGATCACCTGCGCGGACTGGACCGGTTCGAGGCGCGTGCCAAGGTGGTCGAAGAGATCACCCGCGAAGGTCTGGCTGTTATGTGTCCAGCGGACGATCCGCGTCTGGGATCGAGCTGGGCTGAAGCCCGGCCTACAGAGGGCGAAGACGGTGGGCAGGACTTCAGCCCGGCACTTGTCCCACTGGTCGAGAGCAAACCGATCATGCAACCCTTTGGCGACCGCTCGAAAGTCGTCATCGAGCCGATGTTCACCGACCAGTGGTTTGTGGATGCCGAAAAGGTCGTCGGTCCTGCGCTGGATGCGGTCAAGGATGGCACGGTCAAGATTATCCCTGAATCGGGCGAGAAAACCTATTACCACTGGCTGGAAAACATCGAGCCCTGGTGCATCTCGCGCCAGCTGTGGTGGGGACATCAGATTCCGGTTTGGTATGGGCCAGGGATCAAGGATGGCACAGTCTCGCATCAAGCAGAAAGACAACCTTTTTGCGCTCCAACATTCGCAGAAGCGAAGACCAAAGCCGCCAAGTTTTATGCTGATGCGCTCGGTTATGAGATAGACTTTATCGAGATGCCGCCAATGGAAGGCTCATCACGGGGAAGCGAGGCCTTTATTGGATCTATCAACTTTGGACCGATCCAAGATGTTAGTCTCATTCGCGACCCCGACGTCCTCGACACCTGGTTCTCATCCGGCCTCTGGCCCATCGGCACGCTGGGCTGGCCCGAAGATACCGAGGAAATGCACCGCTATTTCCCGACAGACGTTCTGATCACCGGCTTCGACATCCTGTTCTTCTGGGTCGCCCGGATGATGATGATGCAACTGGCCGTAGTGAATGAAATCCCGTTCCACACCGTCTACCTGCACCAGCTCGTCCGCGACGAGAAGGGCAAGAAGATGTCCAAGACCACCGGCAACGTCATCGACCCGCTGGAAATCGTCGACGAGTTCGGTGCCGACGCGCTGCGGTTCACCAATGCCTCGATGGCGGCGATTGGCGGCGTGCTGAAACTGTCGCGTGAACGCATCACCGGCTATCGCAACTTCGGCACCAAGCTGTGGAACGCCGTCCGCTTTGCCGAGATGAACGAGGTCTTTACCGACGCCGTCCCGCAACTGGACGTGGCCGACCTGCAGCCCAAGGCCGCCGTAAACCGCTGGATCATCGGCGAAACCGCCCGTGTGCGGGCGGAGGTCGACGCGGCGCTGGAGAGCTATCGCTTCAACGATGCCGCCAACGGCCTGTACGCCTTTGTTTGGGGCAAGGTCTGCGATTGGTACGTGGAACTGTCGAAACCCCTGCTGCAGGGTGACGACGCCGAAGCACAGGCCGAAACCCGCGCCACCATGCGCTGGGTTCTGGATCAGTGCATGGTTCTGCTGCACCCGATCATGCCCTTCGTCACCGAAGAGCTGTGGGGCCTGACCGGCAACCGCGCGAAAATGGTCGTCCACGCTGACTGGCCGACCTACGGCACGGAACTGGTCGACGCCGATGCGGATCGTGAAATGAACTGGGTGATCTCGGTGATCGAGAACACCCGCTCGGCCCGTGCGCAGATGCGGGTACCTGCGGGTCTCTACGTGCCGATGCTGGTGACCGAGATCGACGCAAACGGACAAGCCGCGTGGGACCGCAACGAGGCGCTGATCAAACGTCTGGCCCGCATCGACAGCCTGACCAGCGCGGACGCGCTGCCCAAGGGCACCATCTCGATTGCCGCTCCCGGAGCCTCCTTCGGCCTGCCGCTGGCGGATATCATCGACATTGGCGCGGAAAAGGAGCGGCTGGAGAAAGCAAAGGGCAAGCTGGCCAAGGAACTGGGTGGCCTGCGTGGGCGTCTGAACAACCCCAAATTCGTGGCCTCGGCCCCGGACGAGGTGGTCGAGGAAGCCAAAGCCAACCTCGCCGCACGCGAGGAAGAAGAAGCCAAGCTGAACGAGGCGCTGGCCCGTCTGGCCGAGATCGCCTGATCTTCATCTTTTCAAAAATACTCATACCCCGAACCCCGCCGCTGATCCGGCGGGGTTTTCTTTTGCGCGTTCAGACCTTGCCCGCCCCTGCCGCCGCTTGTTAGCAATCACCAACCCCAACCGCCCGAGGCTGTCATGACCCAGTTTGCCCCACCGCTCCAGACAGTCTCGACCGGGCTTGTTGTCGCCATTGTCGGATTCTTCAGTTCATTTCCTATCGTGTTGCAGGGGCTGGCCGCGATGGGGGCGTCTCCGGCGCAGGCGGCCTCGGGTCTGATGATGGCGGCCATCGCAATGGGACTGACCGCCATTGTGCTGAGCCTGTGGTACCGGCAACCGATCAGCGTCGCCTGGTCGACGCCAGGGGCGGCGCTGCTGGCGGTGTCCGCGACACCGGCGCTGGGGTTTGCCGAGGCAACGGGCGCCTTCCTGTGTGCAGGGGCGCTGACGGTGCTGGCCGGGCTCTGGCGGCCATTGGGGCGGCTGGCGGCCGCCATTCCGACGACTCTGGCACAGGCCATGCTGGGGGGCGTTCTGCTGCCGCTTTGCATTCTGCCCTTTCAGGCCGCAGTCGAATTGCCCGCGCAAGCCCTGCCGGTGATCCTGACATGGTTCATCGCAGGCCGGATCAACCGGCTGTTCGCTGTTCCGGCGGCCGTTTTCGCCGCCGCGCTGGTTGTCGTGCTGAACGCAGGCGACGCATCGGTGACCCCGGCGCGATGGCTGGCGGCACCGGTCTGGACCACGCCCAGTTTTTCGTTGGCCTCGACCATCGGGATCGCCATCCCGCTGTTCATCGTCACGATGGCGACCCAGAATATTCCCGGCATCGCGGTGATGCGCAGCTTTGGCTATACCCCGGCTCCGGGCAGGCTGTTTTCATCCGTGGGTGGGGCGAGCCTGTTATCGGCTCCGTTTGGTGCGCCTGCCACCTGCCTTGCGGCGATCACCGCTGCGATGTGTTCCAACGAGGACAGCCACCCCGATCCCGCGCAACGGTACTGGTCGGCCATCATGGGTGGGGTGTTCTATGGTGTATTCGGTATCTTTGCCGCGGCGATTACCGGCTTTGCATCCCATGCCGATCCGCTGTTGATGGGGACATTGACCGGTGTCGCCCTGATCGGCGTTCTGGCCAATTCGATTTTCGCAGCACTTGAGGTTCCGGCCGAGCGTGAGGCCGCGATGCTGACCTTTGCGATCACCGCATCGGGTATCTCGGTCTTTGGGCTGGGCGCGGCGGTCTGGGGCCTTCTGGTCGGCGGGCTGGCCTATCTGGTGAGCAACAGAATTCGGTAGCCGCTTTCGTATCCCGCCCTTACCGGGTATAGTTGCGCCATGTTCGGTTCACTTGGAAAACTGGTGGAGCGCCAGATCAAAAAGGCACAGGCCGAGGGGCAGATGCAGGGCCTTGTCGGCGAAGGTCACCCCCTGCCCGACCGGTCCGGCGAGGCGCAGGGCGATCCGGCCATCGCCGCCGGGCACCGGATCATGGCGCAAGCCGGGGTTCTGCCCGAAGAGTTCGACATAAAAAAGAAACTGGATGCGGCCCGCAAAGCGTATCCGGCCCTGACCGACCCCGCGGAACGCCGGGCCGCGATGTCGGAAATCGCTGATCTGGAAATGCGTTACAACATGGCCCGCGATGCACGGCGGGCCTTCATGCGCTGATCACTTGAACTCGGGCTTGCGGCCCTGCATCTGCGCCATCACGACCTCCATCTGATGAGGCTTGCCGATCAGCTCCACCTGCTCGGCGGATTCCGCCTTGAGAACGTCCGCGCGGGGCTGGGTTTCGGCCACTTCGATCAGCCGCTTGGCGGCGCGGATAGCCGAGGGGCTTTGACCGGCGATATTCTCGGCAATGGCCAGAGCTTCGGTCAGCGGATCATCTGAAAGCTGCGTGACCAACCCCCAATCCATCGCCTGCTGCGCACCGATGGGCCGGGCCGTGTAGGTCAGCAGACGCAGCACGTCCGAACGCACAAGCCGGGGCAGCAGAACCATGCCGCCCATATCGGGGATGATACCCCATTTCATCTCCATCACCGCCAGTTTCGCCTCGGGGTGCGCGATACGGATATCCGCGCCCAGCGCAATTTGCAGTCCACCACCATAGGCGACACCCTGAATGGCGCAGATCACCGGCACCGGTACGCGACGCCAGATCAGGGCAAGCTCCTGCATTTCGTTGGCATCTTCGTGGCTGCGGGTCATCAGCCATTCGGTGGGGTCCATATGGGCCATCTTGGCAAAGCTTGCCATGTCGAGCCCGGCGCAGAAGCTTTTCCCCTCGCCCGACAAAACCACGGCGCGGGCGTCCGAGGCGGCGACCTCTTGCCCGGCAGAGAGCAATGCCTTGACCATCGCGTCATCCAGCGCGTTCATCTTGTCACCCCGGGTCAGGGTGACATGGGCAACATGGTCTTGATAGGTAACGGATACGCGTGACATGGGGGACCTCCCGAAATTCAGTTGCGGCGACCATGCCCGGACGGGACGCCGATTTCCACTGCGACGTCAGGGCATATCGCTGACAGGCATCCGCCCGAACCAGGGGGAATCAAGCGTCATGACATAAAACTGATCGCCCACGATCCGGCCCCCTGTCGTGATGCCAATACGGCCCTGCGGATCCTGTAGCGTGCGCAGGATCGTGCCTTCACCGTCGAACTGCACCAGCATACCCCGGTGGATCGGCGCGGGGCGCACAGCCGGGCCCAGCCGCCAGACCACCTTGCGCAGGAAGGGGTATGGCATCAGCGCCTCGGACGGAACGCGCGGGCTGGCAAAGGCCATCCAGTAGGTGCCATCGCCCTGTGCTTCGAGATTGTCGGGATAGCCCGGCAGGTTGTCCAGCAAGACCTCTTGCTGACCGGCTTTCGGCCCGCTGAGCCACAGCTTGTGCACCCGTGCGCGGCCGGTTTCGGCGATCAACAGGAAATCTGCGTCAGGTGAGAGCGCAATGCCATTGGTATAGACGAACCCAGTGGCAATCTTTTCGGTGCGGCCATCGGGGTTGTGACGGGCGACATAGCCTGTATTGGATTGTTCCCAGATGGTCAGGACCGAGGTCGGCTTGGTCCCACCCATGGTTTCGGGATCGAACCGGTCAGAGGAGTTCGAAAAATAGATCGTGCCGTCCTGTGCCACATCCAGTTGGTTTGCATAGACCACGGGCGCACCGTCGATATCGGCCACCACGGATTCAAGCGTGCCCGGCCCGATCCAGCGCATCACCCCGCGAAAGCTGTCGGCAATATATAGCGCGCCATCCGGCCCGGCCCTGAGGCCCAGAGGACGCCCGCCAAGCTGGTCGACCACAACAGGGTCAGCCCCGTCTATGCGATAGAGCGTGCCGGACCGGCTGGTCGTATAGACCGCACCGCCGGGCAGGATGGCGATGTCTTCGGGGCCGGTTTCCCCATCCGGCAGGCGGATCAGCTGCGCGGCGTCCAGCGCGGTGTTTTCTGCGAAATCCCCTGTGAAACCGGCATCTTCAGGCATCTCAACGGCGACGGGGATAACGGGAACGGGCCAGAACAGAAGATAGGCAAGGCCCAGAAGAACAATGGCAGACAGTATGCGCATCTGCGCTCCTTACTTGTGTTTCAATACGTTCTGACGCGCGGGATGAGGTGCGCGCTTGCCCGAAGCTCGGGCTTGGGGTTATCTGCAGGCATGACAGGACCTCGATACACCCCGCTTGCCCAATCCCTGCCCGCCACCGTGCCCTTTGTGGGCCCCGAAACGCAAGAGCGTCAGCGCGGCACGGCGTTCATTGCCCGTCTTGGCGCCAACGAGAGCGTGTTTGGCCCCTCGCCCCGCGCGATCCGGGCTATGGAGCAGGCCGCGTCTGATATCTGGATGTATGGCGATCCCGAGAATCACGATCTGCGCCATGCTTTGGCCGAGTATCATGGGGTAACCCCCGAAAATATCGTCGTAGGCGAAGGGATTGACGGGCTTCTGGGTTATCTTGTGCGTCTGATTGTAGGGCCCGGGGATGCGGTTGTAACCTCGGACGGGGCGTATCCGACGTTCAATTATCATGTGGCCGGGTTCGGTGGCGTTCTGCACAAGGTTCCCTATGCCGGGGATCACGAGGACCCGGCGGCCCTGTTTGCGAAGGCGGCCGAGGTGGGGGCAAAACTGGTCTATCTGGCCAATCCGGACAATCCGATGGGCAGCTGGCATTCCGGCGCGGATATCGTGGCGGCGATGGATGCCCTGCCCGAGGGTTGCCTGCTGATTCTGGATGAGGCTTATGTGGAATGCGCGCCAGAGGGGACAGCGGCACCCGTCAGCGCAGACGACCCTCGCGTGATCCGAATGCGGACATTTTCCAAGGTCTATGGCATGGCGGGCGCACGGGTTGGCTATGCCATTGGAGCGCCCGACCTGATTGCAGCCTTCAACAAGGTGCGCAACCATTTCGGCATGAACCGCGCGGCGCAGGCCGGGGCGCTGGCCGCGTTGCAGGATGGTGCGTGGCTGGAGCACATTCAGGCACAGATCGCAGAGGCGCGTGAGCGGATAGGAACGATTGCCCGCGAGAACGGGTTGGAGCCCCTGCCCTCGGCCACCAATTTCGTGACGATTGATTGCGGGCGGGATGGCGAGTTCGCCAGAGCGGTACTGGAGGCTTTGGTTGCGCGGGGTCTGTTTGTTCGGATGCCGTTTGCAGCGCCCCAGAACAGGTGCATCCGGGTAAGCTGTGGTGAAACAGCAGATCTGGATGCTTTTGCGGCCGCCTTGCCCAAGGCGCTAGTGGAGGTGCGGTCACATACTGCCTAGCACTGGTCTGTCTTGCCATCGGGGCAAAGGGGGGGCTGTCTGCCCCCCATCGCGCAATGCGCGATTCCCCCCGAGGATATTTTTGGCCAGATGAAGGGGCGGATCAGTGCTGTTCGTCTGACGTGTATCAGGCGGCCAGGACGGCGGCGGCGGCCTCGAGCGCGCCTTTGCCACGGGGGATATCAAGCGCGGCCATGGCCGTTTCCATACCGCCCAGCATCGCCATCACCATTTGCCCGTTGACATGGCCCATATGCCCGAGGCGGAAACAGCTGTCGTAATCCTCCATCCCAAGGCCAATGCCCAGTGTCAGGCCCAGTTGATGTTCGGTGAACGCGCGCAGGGCCGTGCCGCGCCCTGCGGTCAGGCGCAGGGCTGTAACGGCATGGCTGCGGTGGTCGCTGTCGGCAACGTTCAGATGCAGCGCGCCGCCTTCGGACCATGTTTCGCAGGCCGCCCAGATGGCAGTAGCCAGACGCTCATGGCGGGCCCAGACCTGTTCGATCCCTTCCGCATGGATCAGGTCGAGCGCGGCGCGCAGACCATAAAGGTGATGTGTCGGCGCGGTACCGTCGAAATACTGGTAGAACAGGTCGGGATTGGCGCGCGGCTGCCAGTCCCAGTATCGCGACACACGCGGCATGGCGGCCCGCTTGGCCTGTGCTTTGTCGTTGAAAAAGACAAAGCCTGTGCCTGCGGGGGTCATCAGGCCTTTCTGGCAGGCGGTGACCGTGACATCGACGCCCCATTCATCCATCTCGAACCGGTCGCATCCCAGCGAGGCGATGCAATCGGCCATCAACAGCGCCGGGTGGTCCAGATCGTCGAGCAGTTTGCGCAGTGCCGGGATATCGTTGCGGATCGAGCTTGATGTGTCCACATGAACCGCGAGAACGGCCTTGATCTGGTAGCTTTTGTCCGCGCGCAATGCGTCGGCAATTCGGTCGAGATCCCAGGCGGATGAGGTGCCAAAATCGATTAGTTGCACCTTTGCCCCGATGCCTTCGGCCATCTCGGCCCAGCCATGGGTGAACCGGCCCGAGGCAGGAGCCAGAACGGTTTCGCCGGGGGCGATCACGTTGGACAACGCGGCCTCCCACGTGCCGTGACCGTTGGCGATATAGATGGCAACGTCATGGCCTGTGCGAGCAACCCGGCGCAGATTGCGGGTCAGGTCGGGCATCATGTCGATGAGCGCGCCATCGTAGATATTGGGCGACGGGCGATGCATCGCCTGCAGGACTGCGTCCGGCATCACCGACGGGCCCGGGATTGCCAAATAAGTTCGCCCCTGGGAGAGGGCAGATGTCTGTGTCATGGGGTCAACCTGTCTGAGTTGACGCCCACATTACCGAGGGGCTTCGCGGCGTCAATCCGCCAGCTTCGATGCCTCGCGCGCAAGTGTTTCGATCCCGGCCCAGTCACCGCTTTCGACCATCTGCTTGGGCGCGACCCAACTGCCACCGGCGCAGACCACGTTGGACAGGGACAGATAGTCACGGGCGTTGGACGGCGACACCCCGCCTGTCGGGCAAAAGCTGATCTGCGGCAGGGGCGCACCGATTGCCTTGAGTGCGTGCGCGCCGCCCGAGGCCTCGGCCGGGAAGAATTTCAGCATGTCATAGCCTTTTTCCAGCAAAGCCATCGCTTCGCTGGCCGTGGCCGCGCCGGGCAGCAGGGGCAGGCCCTCGGCCTCGCACGCCGCAATAAGCACGTCGGTTGCGCCCGGAGAGACGCCGAACTGCGCGCCCGCCTCTTTGGCGGCGCGGACGTCTTCGGGTGTGACCAGCGTACCTGCGCCGACCACGCCGCCGGGCACCTTGGCCATCGCGCGGATCGCGTCGAGCGCGGCGGGCGTGCGCAAGGTGACCTCAAGCGCTGGCAGACCGCCGGCGACCAATGCCTCGGCCAGCGGGCGGGCCTGCGCGACGTCATCGACAACCAGAACCGGAACGATCGGGGCCAGGGCGCAGATCTCGCGGGTGCGTTGGGATTTGGACATGGGATTAAACTCCGAAAATGCTGGCACCGGTGTCGGCCGAGCCGACATTCTGGCGGAACGCACCAAAAAGATCGCGCCCTGCACCGTGTTGATTGGCGAACAGGTCGGTGGTGACAGGCGCGCGGTCCAGAACGCCTGCGGTGAGGATTTCCAGATCACCCCTGACCGCGTCAACGCGCAGGATGTCACCGTCCTGAAGGTATGCAATGGGGCCGCGGTCGAGCGCTTCGGGGACG
The DNA here is from genome assembly GCF_056535125.1 of Ruegeria sp. O4. Taxonomy (NCBI): domain Bacteria; kingdom Pseudomonadati; phylum Pseudomonadota; class Alphaproteobacteria; order Rhodobacterales; family Roseobacteraceae; genus Ruegeria; species Ruegeria sp. O4. The sequence goes on from NZ_JBQERO010000020.1 coordinate 16,905, forward strand.
ACATGGATGGCGGCGGGCACCTTGCCGGACGCGCCAGACATGCGGCCATCGGTGACCAGCGCCACTTTCTGGCCCCGGCCCTGCAGGATCGACAGCATGGGCGTCAGCGAGTGCAGTTCCGGCATCCCGTTGGCCTTGGGGCCCTGGAAGCGCACGACGACGATGACGTCACCGGTGAACTCGCCAGCCTTGAAGGCTGCCTTGACCGCGTCCTGGTCGTGGAAAACGCGGACAGGAGCCTCGACCACCTGATGTTCTGGCGCGACGGCTGATACTTTCATGACCCCGGTGCCCAGATTGCCGGTCAGGCGCGACAGGCCGCCGGTGGGCTGGAACGGATCGCGCGCGGGACGGACGATCTTGTCATTCAGGCTGTGGCCTGCACCGTCTTGCCAGGTCAGCTCACCATTGATCAGCTTGGGCTCGCGCGTGTAATTGTGCAGGCCCTGCCCGGCGACGGTCAGCGTATCGGGGTGCAGCAAACCTTCTTCGAGCAACGTGCCGATGGTGAACCCAAGCCCGCCTGCGGCGTGGAAGTGATTCACGTCGGCCAGACCGTTGGGATAGACCCGCGCGACCAGTGGGACAACGGCGGAGATATCGGAAAAATCCTGCCAGTCCAGAACGATGCCTCCGGCACGCGCCATGGCAATCAGGTGGATCAGCAGATTGGTCGAGCCTCCGGTCGCCATCAGGCCGACGATACCGTTCACAAAGGCCCGTTCGTCGAGCACCTGATAAACCGGGGTATAGCTGTTTCCCAGCGCGCTGAGCGACAGGGCGCGGCGCGCGCCCTCTTGTGTCAGCGCGTCGCGCAAGGGCGTGTTGGGATTGACGAAGCTGGAGCCCGGCAGGTGCAGGCCCATGAATTCCATCAGCATCTGGTTGGTATTGGCGGTGCCGTAGAAAGTGCAGGTGCCGGGGCCGTGATAGGCGGCCATTTCGGCGGCCATCAGTTCGTCGCGCCCGACCTCTCCGGCAGCGAATTTCTGGCGGACCTTGGCCTTTTCGTCATTGGGCAGACCGCTGGTCATTGGTCCTGCGGGCAGGAACACGGCAGGCAGATGCCCGAACGCCTGCGCACCGATGATCAGACCGGGGACAATCTTGTCGCAGACGCCGAGGAAGACTGCCGCGTCATAAGTGTTGTGGCTGAGTGCTACGCCAGTTGCCAATGCGATCACGTCGCGTGAAAACAGCGACAACTCCATCCCTGCTTCACCCTGAGTGACACCGTCGCACATGGCTGGCACGCCACCCGCGACCTGTGCGGTGCCTCCGGCAGCGCGGATCGCATCGCGGATCAGGGCGGGGTACCGTTCAAAGGGCTGATGGGCAGACAGCATGTCGTTATAGGCGGTGACGATGCCCAGATTGCCCGCCGTGCCGGTGGCCATGGATTGCTGGTCTTCACCCGCACCCGCATAGGCATGGGCCTGACCGCTACAGGACAGGTGCGCACGGGCGGGGCCCTTGGATCTGGCCTGTTCCATCCGGTCGATATGGGGGCCGCGCAGACCGGCGCTGCGGTCGATGATCCGTTTGGTGACGTCGGAAATGACAGAGTGAACCATGATTACCCTCCGATCTGACGCCAGCGACGCCCATCGCGATGCATCAGCATCAGTGCTTCTTCGGGGCCTGAACTGCCCTGATCGTACTTGGCGGGTTTGTCCCCGCGCTGTTCCCAGCCGTGAATGATGGGATCGACCCAGGCCCAGGCGGCCTCGGCCTCGTCCCCGCGCATGAACAGGGTCTGATCGCCCCGGATGACATCCATGATCAGGCGTTCATATGCGTCCGGGGATTGCGAGTCATCACCCAGCGCGTCGGCAAAGCTCATGTCCAGAGCGACATCGGACAGGCGGAACCCGCCCTGCCCCGGTTCCTTTATCGTTGTGCGCAGGGTGATGCCTTCGTCAGGTTGCAGGCGGATCACCAGAACGTTGCCATGCAACGGGCCGACATTGGGAAAGATCGTGTGTGGCGGGTCGCGGAAGAACACCGCGATTTCAGAGGCACGGGCGCGCAGGCGTTTGCCTGTGCGCAGGTAGAACGGTACCCCGGCCCAGCGCCAGTTGCCGATATGGACCTTGAGCGCAATAAAGCTTTCGGTGCGGCTGGCCGGCTTGCCAACGTGATCAAGGTATCCGTCACCGCCCTTGCCCGTGCGATACTGACCACGGGCGATATCCCTGGGTTCGACCGGTTCCAGCGCCTCGATCACCTTGACCTTCTCGTCGCGCACCGCGTTGGGAGAGAACTTTGACGGAGGTTCCATCGCGGTCAGGCACAACAATTGCACCAGATGGTTCTGGATCATGTCCCGCATCGCGCCGGATTGATCGTAATAGGCCCCGCGCCCTTCGACCCCTACGGTTTCCGCCACTGTTATCTGTACATGATCGACATGAGTCGAGTTCCAAAGCGGCTCGAACAGGGAATTCGCAAAGCGCAGCGCCATCAGGTTCTGCACGGTTTCCTTGCCCAGATAATGGTCGATCCGGTAAATCTGGTGTTCTTTGAAACACGCCCGCAAGCCTTCGTTCAGCGCTTTGGCCGAGGCCAGGTCATGGCCGAAAGGCTTTTCGACAACGATGCGGCTGTCCGGCGTGGCCAGACCTGCGTCATGCAGGCGCTGCGCAATGCCCGAAAACAGGCTGGGACCTACTGACAGGTAAAAGGCCCGCACCACGTCGGGGCGCAGCATCTTGGACAGATCGGACCATCCGGCATCGCCCAGTGCATCCACCGGCACGTATTCAACATGGGACAGGAACCGGTCCAGCGTGTCCTTTTTGAACTTTGGCGCGAATTCCTGCATCGACGCGCGGACCTGATCGCGAAACCCATCGCTGTCGATATCCGAGCGCGCCGTGCCGATGATCCGCGCCCCATCAGGCATCTGGCCGACCTCGAACCGATGGTACAGGCCCGGCAGGATCTTACGTTGCGCCAGATCCCCGGTCGCGCCGAACAACACAAGATCGAACGGCTCTACCGGAATTACGCGTGAAACCATCACAGGCTCCTTCTCGAGTTTGCCGATATCAGTTCAGCACGGCATGAAACGGCTCTGCGGCATACTGTTACCGCTAACATTGCCTGCGTGATAAAAAGCCCGCGCGAAAAAATCAAGCATAGTTTCCCCAAAAAGCGAGGTTTTGCGGGCTATACCTGACTGCGCAGCCACTCCATCACGGCCGGGCGCACGGATTGTTCGCCACGATGGCGTGCGTCCGCGATGATTTTGCGCACCTCCATCAGGTCACACCGCAGCAACAGGCTTTTGACCGGACCAATCGACGCCGGGCGCATCGACAGGGTGCGAATACCCATGGCCGCAAGGCACAGCGCCTCGACCGGGCGGCCCGCATCCTCGCCACAGAAACTGAGCGGGGTGTCCGAAAGACCGCAGCGTTCGACAATGCGTTCCATCAGGCTCAGGAAACTGACATTCAATGTGTCATAGCGGCGGCGGACGAGTTCGTTTTCGCGGTCAGCCGCAAAAAAGAACTGCTTGAGGTCATTCCCGCCGATCGAGATGAAATCGACCTCGTCAAAGAACTTTTGCGGCGCAAAGGCCAGCGATGGAGTTTCCAGCATCGCGCCGACTTCAAGCGTTTCGGGCAGAACGTGGCCCAGTCGCTTTTCGCGTTCGATGGTTTTGTTCACCTCCCAGCGGGCTTCGCGATATTCCTCGGCCTGCGCGACAAAGGGGAACATGATGGTCAGCGGGCGCCCATTGGCGGCGCGCAGAAGGGCCTGCAACTGCATCCGCATCACGCCGCGTTTGTCCAGACCGACTCGAATGGCGCGCCAACCCAGGGCCGGGTTGGGTTCGGCCACGTGTTTCATATAGGGCAGCACCTTGTCCGACCCGATATCGAGTGTGCGGAACACCACCCTTTTGTCGCCCGCCGCATCCAGTACCCGCTGATACTGGGTGACAAGCTCGGACCGTTTGGGCATCTGATTGCGGATCAGGAATTGCAGCTCGGTTCGGAACAGACCAACACCTTCGGCACCCGACGTTCCCAGCGACGGGAGATCGGCCATAAGGCCCGCGTTCATCACCAGATTGATGCGCGTTCCGTCGCGTGTGACACAGGGGGTTTCGCGGATCGAGGCATAGCGTTCCTGTGCCTTGGCCTGCATCGCGATCTTGTCGCGGAAGGCGCTGACCACGCTGTCTTCGGGGCGCAGGTGAACAACGCCCTGATCGCCGTCCACCAGCACATGGTCGCCGTTCAGCGCTTCGGTCGTGATCCGGCCCACATGGACCACCAAAGGGATTGCCAGCGCACGGGCCACAATGGTGGCGTGACTGCCGACTGAACCCTCTTCGAGGATGATCCCCTTCAACGCCCGCCCGTATTCCAGCAGGTCACCGGGGCCGATATTGCGCGCGACCAGAATCGGATCGGGCGGCAGATCGGCGCTGTCGGTTTTTCCCTGCCCGGTCAGAATGCGCAGCAAACGGTTGCTGAGGTCGTCAAGATCCGCCAGCCGTTCGCGCAGATAGGGATCGGACACCTGCCCCATCCGGGCGCGCGCCTGAGATTGTTCTTTCTCGACCGCGGCCTCGGCACTGAGCCCCAGAGCAATGTCCTCTTCCATCCGGCGCATCCAGCCTTTGGAATTGGCAAACATCCGGTAGGCTTCCAGCACCTTGAGCTGTTCGGTGTCACCATCCCGGGAAATCTCGAGCATCTTGTCGACGCCGACGCGCAGCTCTTCCACCGCCTCATTCAGACGTTCGCGTTCCCGGTGCGGGTCTTCGGCGATCGGATTGGTGACAACCACACGGGGTTCATGCAGCCAGACATGGCCTTCGGCGGAGCCTTCCTGCGCCGGGCCGCCGCGCAGCAGGACCGATTGCTGGTGCCGTGGCGACAGTGCCGCGCCTTCGCCGACAAAGGCGCCCAGTTCGGTCATTTCGGCCAGCACCATGGCCACCACTTCCAGCGCATAGATTTCGTCGGCGGAAAATTCGCGCGCTTTGCGGGACTGGACAACCAGAACACCCAGCTTTTCCCCAAGGCGCTGCACCGGCACACCGAGAAAGGACGAAAACCGCTCTTCCCCGGTTTCCGGCATATACCGGAACCCTTTTTCAGACGGCGCATCCGGGGTGTTGACCACCTTGCCGGTCTTGGCGACCCTGCCCACCAGCCCCTCGCCCATGCGCATCCGGGTCTGGTGTACCGATTCAGGCGCAAGTCCCTGGGTCGCGCAGAGTTCCAGGGTCTCATCATCGCGGAACAGATAGATTGAGCACACTTCGCTGCGCATGCTGTCGGCGATCAGATGAGTGATCTGATCAAGACGCTCCTGTCCAGCGGCTTCGCTGGCCATCGCCTCGCGCAACCGCCCCAGCAGCTTGCGGGATTCTGTTTCCGTGCCGTCCGCCATGGCCCAACCAATTCAGTGTGTCAGGCGAAACCCTTGGCCGATCAGCTCAGGCCGCCTTGTCCAGTTCAAAGGCATCATGCAGTGCCTGAACGGCAAGTTCCATGTATTTCCTGTCGATAAGAACGGAAATTTTGATCTCGGAGGTTGTGATGACCTTGATGTTGATCCCCTCATCCGAGAGTATCTTGAACATTTTGGCCGCGACACCCGATTGCGAGCGCATACCGATTCCCACCACCGAGACCTTGCAGACACCGGTATCGGCGACCAGTTCGGCATAGTTGAGCTCGCCCTTGTCCTTGATCGCCAGCAGCGCTTTTTCGGCACGAACCACCTGATCGGTGGGGCACGAGAAGGTCATGTCCGTGCGCCCCTCGTCCGAGATGTTCTGCACGATCATGTCGACATTGACGCCCTCATCGCTGAGCGCGGTGAAGATGGTCGAGGCGATACCGGGACGGTCCGCCACCGAAACGACGGTCATCTTGGCCTCGTCACGGGAATAGGCCACACCGGCCACAACATTGGATTCCATGATATCCTCCTCGTCAACGACCAGCGTACCGGCCTCGTCGGATTGTTCTTCGAAACTTGAAAGAACGCGCAGTTTTACTTTGTAGCGCATTGCCAGCTCGACCGAGCGGGTCTGCAGCACCTTGGCGCCCAGCGACGCCAGTTCGAGCATTTCCTCGAACGAGATCCTGTCCAGCTTGCGCGCCTTTTCGCAGATGCGCGGATCGGTAGTATAGACGCCGTCCACGTCGGTATAGATGTCGCAGCGTTCCGCACCAAACGCGGCGGCAAAAGCCACGGCAGTGGTGTCAGAGCCACCCCGGCCCAGCGTGGTGATGCGGCCTTCGGGGCTGAGCCCCTGAAACCCGGCCACAACGGCCACTTTCATGCCTTCGCCGAATTTCTGGTTGATGTTCGTGGTCGGGATGTCTTCGATCCGGGCCTGGCTGTGCGCGCTGGTTGTCAGCAGCGGCACTTGCCAACCCTGCCAGCTGCGCGCAGGAACATCCATTTCCTGCAATGTCAGCGCCATCAGGCCAGCGGTGACGTTTTCGCCCGAAGATACCACAGCATCGTATTCACGTGCATCAAACAGCGGCGAGGTCTCGTTCACCCAGCCCACCAGCTCGTTGGTTTTGCCCGACATGGCCGAGACGATGACGATCACGTCATAGCCCTTGGCAACTTCGACACCGATGCGCTTGGCAGCACGGCGGATGCGGTCCAGGTTGGCGACCGAAGTGCCGCCGAATTTCATAACGAGTACGGGCATGGGGGCAAATGTCTCCGCGCCTTGGATTAGAGGTCCCGAGCCTCATAAGCGAGGGGCACCCCAAGAGCAAGAGCGCAAACAGGACCCGCCTGTGGCACAGGGCCGCTTTACATTGCGCAGGTGCGGTGTCAGCCTGCGAGTAACAACCAAATCAAGAGGTTCCCCATGTTTCGCCTAGCCCTTGCCGTTACTTTGTTGTCGTCGCCTGCATTGGCGCAGGTTGCCAGTGTGGCAGGCACGGACGGAAAGAATGCACTGGGCAAGGTGCCCTGCGCCGCAAATGCCGGTGACCCGATGCAAAGCTGCAATGCAGAGCTGCGCCACCATGACGACGGCACCACGACGCTGGCCGTGGCTTTGGGTGATGGCAAGGTGCGCAACATCTATTTCAAGGATGGTGCGCCTGAGTCCAGCAGCTCGACCTCGAAGATGACATATGAAACGCTGGGTGACCTGCTTGTGGTCTATATTGAACCCGGTGAGGTCTATGAGATTCCCAAAGCGGCGCTGACCCGTCAGTAAACGTGCGCCTGACCGTCATAGGTTTCGAAACAGCCGGTTGAGCTGATCGACAGGGCCTCAAAGCGTTCCATCAGGCCGGAGGCGGCCTGATCGACATCAATATCAGCAGCGCCACCGCCCATGTCGGTTTGTACCCAGCCCGGATGATAGATGCCCACGGCGATCCCGTCGGCTTTCAGATCCGTCGCCAGGTTTCGCCCCAGATTCAGCGCCGCCGCCTTGGAAGCGCGGTAGATATAGCTGCCCCCCGGCGCCCGCGTATGGGATGCCATCTGAGACGAGATGATCGCGACCTTGCCGCCTGCAGCGCGCAGATTGGGCAACAACGCCTGCACGGTCAGGAAAACGCCGGTCACGTTGGTGGCAAAGCTTTGCGCCCACATATCGGCGGGGTAGTCGTTGAGCGTGTGCCCCTTGTCCAGATAGACCCCGGCATTGCAGATCAGCAGATCAACGGGCTGGTCTTGCAGCTGTTCGGCCATTGCCGCCTGTTGGGCCGGGTCCGACACGTCTAGACGCACCTGTGCACTGCCATCGCGTGCAGTTCCGGTGACCACGTCACCGCGGGTGCCGTAGCGCATGGCAAGGGCGCGACCGATACCGCGATTGGCACCGGTGATTACGACATGCATGGATCAGTTGGTCTTTCTGCTGGGCAGAAACGGCAGTGGCGCCACCGGCACGCCATCTTCGATCAGCGATTTCGCCTCATCCGGTCTGGCTTCACCGTAAATCGAGCGCTCTGGCGCCTCTCCCAGATGCATCTTGCGCGCTTCGCTGGCAAAATCCTTGCCGACGTAGTCCGAGTTCTTTTCGACATGGCGGCGCATCTCGGCCAGAACCTTCTCTATCTCGGGCGAAGGGGTGGCAACGTTGATCCGTTCGTTGGAAACAGGCGCGCTATCGGTTTTTCCCTTTGCGTTCCGGGCCGGACGGACACGCGGTGTCATGATCGCCTTGGCAACCTGCGCACATCCGCAGATCGCGCAGGTCACCATCCTTGCAGAAGCCAGCTTGTCAAAGGCTTCGGCAGATTGAAACCAGCTGTCGAATGTGTGGCCTTCACTGCATTTCAACGCGTATTGAATCATGTTCAGTCCAAAATTGCGATTGGCGAATAGATACCGACCAGACTGACAATATCAAGCCTCTCTGGTGCTATCTTAATGTGTATGGGTCTTAAAGTCGCGTAACAATTCGGCAAGCTCGGGTGATCTGACCTTTTGGGCCGCGTTTTCAGGCGCAAACCACTTGCGCCTGCGCTCATGCTTTTCGGGGAAGTCCTGCGACATTGTCTGTACATGCAGCGCAAAAACATCAACCAGAATCAAGGTCGGGGGCTGATTTGGGCGGTGCTTGACGTGCAGAAACTGCCCCAGCCCCGCTTTGCTGCATCGCCCTGTCACACCTGCTTCTTCCCAGGCTTCCTGCATTGCGGTTTCTGATGGGGTCAGCCCGGGGATAAGCCACCCTTTGGGGATAATCCAGCGCTGGGCCTGACGCGTTGTAATCAGCAAAACATCTGGCTGGCCATGCAGTATCCGGTAACACAGGGCAGAGGATTGCCGCAAAACAGGGTGTTCCGAAGTCTCAGGTAATTCACGCAGCACCGGCCTTGCATTCATCGCGTGACGCACCTTTTGTTCACGTAACGGGTTTGCCCGCCATATAGGCAGCATGACGCTCCTATTTAGCGGCAGTTGCTTTACAAACTACCACATGAAGTGGCACCCGCCAAGTCTGGTGCTTCCGTGCATCTGTTGGCTACATGCGGGTCGACAGCTGTTTCACCAGCTCGTCATGCGGGATATCGGCATCAACCGCCAATCTTCGCAGGCCGAAATGCACGCGCGCAATTTGCTGGTAATAGCGCGAATAGACATAGTTCGTGCCACCACCGGCCAACGCGCCGAGCACCGGGACGGACTGTGCCGCCAGTTTTTGCCCCAGCACGATTGAAAAGCGTGGTGCCACGGCAGCAATCAGACGCTGCATGGCCGGTCCGGTCAGTGTCAGGCGCACCGAGAAAAAGCCAAGATCCGCACCGTCATCATGCGACAGTGGGCCCGATGCGGACAAAACCCGCACACAGTCGAACTTTACGTTCTCGGCAGACGGATCGAAACCTTCGCGTGCAGCGGCCCCCTGAATGGCGCGTAACAGCATGGCGGTTGTTGCAGGCAGCTCCATCAGGGCTGTCGAAACACCGCCCAGTCCACCGGCCGCACCCATGGCCGTAGTAAGCGCGGTATTGACCCAGGGCTGCTGATCAGGGATCGCACGCCGGGACCCTTGAGCCGCGTGCATCGCAAGCCACAACGCCTGCTCGGTGGCCCCTGTCAGGCCGTTCCGAACCGGTTCGGGCAGTTGCTCGAGCAGGGACTCGGCTGATCCGCCCAGCTTGTTCAGCAATTTGACACCGGCCCCTCCGGCAGATCGGTAATAACCCGCCAAACGATCCAGTTCAGCCTCGGCATCCACGTTTTCGACAAGAACCACGTTCTGCATGTGCGTCCTCCTGCCTATCAACATCGGCGTTAGGCCACGCCGTTTCAATAGGTCAGCGGGTCCAGCGGCTGACGGCCCCCTGAACTCCGGACCAGACGCCGGGTGTCAGTTCCAACCCTAAAACCCGGTCAGGGTTGGTGGGCGGCGGCATCTCGACACCTTGCAGCCGCGCAAAACCAAATCGCTTGTAATAGGGTTCGTCACCGACCAGCATGACCCGCTGCCATCCGAGTTTGCGACCGGCTTCAACACCGGCATGGATCAGATACGCGCCCAGACCCTCGCCCTGGTGCGTCGGGTGCACGGCAACTGGCCCCAGCAGCAATGCATCGTGTTCGCCCACATGGACCGGCCAGAAGCGGATCGCCCCAGCCAGAATGCCCTGACCGTCGCGCGCGACCAGTGACAGGTCAGAAACCGGCGGCACATCATCGCGCAACCGGTAGGACGACAACGCCTCACGGCCCGGCGCAAAGCACAGGTCATAGAGGGCTTCGACCTCCCACCAATCGTCCGGCTCTTCTGGCCTGATCCCGAATTGCTGCACACCCGCCCTCGTTTCCTTGCTGGAAATCGCCCTAGCACTTCGCTACGCCTTGGGCAAACGCTTGGAGATATGATGTTCTACCGCCCCGAAGACGGCCACGGCCTGCCGCACAACCCGTTCAACGCCATTATCACGCCACGCCCGATCGGCTGGATATCGACCCGTGATGCGGATGGGATCAACAATCTGGCACCCTATTCCTTTTTCAACGGGGTTGCTTACACACCGCCGCAAGTAATGTTTGCCACAACCGGCACGAAACACGATCAGATCGGCGGCAAGGACAGTATCGCCAATATCGAGGCGACAGGTGTATTCTGCGTGAATGTCGTGGCCCTTGCGCATCAGGATGCGATGAACGCCAGCTCGGCCAGCCTTCCCAAGGAGGTGGACGAGTTTGCCCATGCCGGATTAACCCCGGTTGAATGTGAAACCATACCCTGCGCCCGCGTACAAGGCGCCCCGGCAGCACTGGAATGCAAGTTGACCCAGATCGTCACTCTGCCGGGCGCGGCCAACCGCGTCGTGTTCGGCGAAGTAACAGGCGTACATCTGCTCGACGACCACATCCGAGAGGGCAAGTTCGACGTAACCTCATTCAAACCTCTGGCGCGGCTTGGGTACCGGGACTATTCGGTCGTGTCCGAGTTGTTCTCGCTCAATCGCCCGGATGATTGAGGGTGTCGGGGGCTCTGCCCCCACCACCCGTTCCGGGCGGCTCCCCCGGGATATTTTTTGGCCAGATGAAGCAGGGATCCTTCATTCATCTGGCTTCAAATATCCCGGAGCGCGAGGCAGAGCCTCGCAAATGGATCAGTGGCCGCCCAGAATGCCGGTACGGACCGAGTAATCCACGGCAAGTTCGTAATCCGGGTCATCGTCACTGTCGACCATCAGGTGGCCTGCCTTGTTCAACAGCTTGTGACAATCCCGGCTCAGGTGGCGCAGCATGACGCGTTTACCCGCGGCCTCGTATTTGGCCGCGATATTTTCGATGGCTTGCAACGCCGACTGGTCAACCACACGGCTTTCAGCGAAATCGACGATGACGGTTTCCGGGTCATTCGGCACATCGAAGAGTTCGATAAAGCCATCCGATGACCCAAAGAACAGCGGCCCCTGGATTTCATAGACCTTCGCCCCTTTTTCGGTCGCGGACTCACGGGTGACGGCGTGGATGCGCTTGGCGTTGTTCCAAGCATAGGCCAGAGCCGACACGATGACACCGACCACAACAGCAACCGCGAGGTCTTCCATCACTGTCACGACGGTGACCAGAACGATGACAAAAGCGTCAGTCAGTGGAACCTTGCGCAGGATCTTGAACGAGTTCCACGCAAAGGTGCCGATGACCACCATGAACATCACCCCAACCAGCGCGGCCAGCGGGATCTGCTCGATCAGCGGTGAAGCGAACAGGATGAAGGTCAGCAAAAACAGCGCCGCAGCGATCCCGGCGATACGGGTCCGGCCACCGGATTTCACGTTGATCATCGACTGTCCGATCATCGCGCAGCCACCCATGCCTCCGAAAAAGCCGGTCACGATATTCGACGCACCCTGGGCGATACATTCCTGAGAGGCCCCGCCGCGCTTGCCGGTAATCTCACCCACAAGGTTCAGGGTCAGAAGGGATTCAATCAGGCCAATCGCGGCCAGAATGACAGCGTAGGGCAGGATGACCTCAAGCGTGCCCCAGTTCAACGGAACCATCGGGATGTGGAAGGCAGGCAGACCACCTTCGATCGAGGCCAGATCACCGACGCGCGGAACATCCAGACCCAGACCGATCACCAGCGCAGCGACAACCAGAATACCGGCCAGAGGCGCAGGAATGATGCGCGTGATGCGCGGCACCACCCAGATCACCGCCATGGTCAGTGCCACAAGGCCCAGCATGGTGTATAGCTGCGCACCCGAGAGCCATTCTCCACCGCCCATACCGTGACCGGTGTTTTCCATGGTACCCGGCACCTTGAACTGGCCCATCTGGGCCAGAAAGATCACGATGGCCAGGCCATTCACAAAACCCAGCATCACCGGGTGCGGCACCAGTCGGATGAAGCGGCCCCAATGCATCGCCCCGGCGATAACCTGGAGGATCCCCATCAGCACCACCGTCGCGAACAGGTATTCGACCCCATGTTCGGCCACCAAAGCCACCATGACGACCGCCAGCGCGCCCGTCGCTCCCGAGATCATGCCGGGTCGCCCGCCGATCAGCGCGGTGATGAGCCCCACAAGGAAAGCGGCATATAGGCCCACCAGCGGGTGCACGCCTGCCACAAAGGCAAAGGCCACGGCCTCGGGCACCAGTGCGAGGGCCACGGTTAGGCCGGACAGCAGCTCGATCCGCAGGCGAGAGAAGGTCAGCCCCTCATCCGGCACCCAGCGCAGATCAGGTATGGCGATACGGTTGGCAAAACTTGCCAGCAAGGCTCGGGGCATTGGACAGTCCTATAGGATTTTATGTTCGCGCGAAGGGGTCGTTGTAGCGGGCGCTCCGCTGTTAAGCCACCGCAGGAGGTGGGATGCAGCCATGCGCACAGCGCATAACTCGCCTCTCGGCAACGTGATTTGCGGCACCCGGATCAAGCACCCAAATGTGAGTTCATGCGTTGGATTGCCCTTATATTTCTATCGGCCCTGCCCGCCTTTGCACAGGACTTGCAAGGGAATGACACGGCTGGAAACTGGCGTGTCACGCACCATGAAATTTTCGGCATCTGGAATTCGATTTGTGACGAGCGTGAGGAAGCCGGTACTTTGGTGAAGCGCTGCTACATAAGGCGCGCCGAGGTGTTTTCCTTGCGTCCGAAATTTGCGGCGCAGTTCATGTTCATCACACCTGAACCAGATGGTTTCAAAATCGAGTTCGGGATTGAGCCCGGCACCTTCTTCAGCCCTTCTGGATTCCGCATAGAGAAAGATCAGGATGTGATCTGGCGCACGCGGCGCCCCGGGTGCCTGACAGGGTTAAGCTGCACATTCGAGGATCATCGCGCCGACAGCCTGCTGGATGCCATGCTGAACGGGGATGCGTATCGTTTTGAGTTTCGTGACAGGCATGGTCAATCGCAGGACCTGACGTGGCCGCTGGATGAGTTTGGATCCGCGTGGGCGGATTTCAATACGCAATCTCAACAGCGTAACCTGCTGGCGAAACAGGAATAGACCTCTTGTCAATTTCGGGCCGAACCCGCACAAATTCAATATCAGTATTTCAGGCGGAGCAGGACAGTGACCCAAACCAGGATTGCCGTTATCGGCGGATCAGGCATCTATGACATCGATGGGCTGGAAAATGCGGAATGGGTCAGTGTCGATACCCCTTGGGGGGCGCCCTCGGATCAGATTCTGACCGGGTCGCTGGACGGTGTCGCAATGGCCTTTCTGCCGCGCCATGGGCGCGGGCATGTGCATTCGCCCACCGATGTGCCCTATCGCGCCAATATCGACGCGCTGAAACGGCTTGGTGTGACGGATGTGATCTCGGTCTCGGCCTGCGGGTCGTTTCGCGAACACATGGCACCGGGCGATTTTGTCATCGTCGATCAGTTCATCGACCGGACATTTGCGCGCGACAAGAGCTTTTTCGGAACAGGCTGCGTCGCCCATGTCAGCGTTGCGCACCCGACCTGCCCGCGCCTGTCGGACGCCTGTGAGACCGCAGGCAAGGCTGCCGGTATCACGATCCATCGCGGCGGCACCTATCTGGCGATGGAAGGGCCGCAGTTTTCGTCTCTGGCGGAATCGAAGATGTATCGTGAGCAATGGGGCTGCGACGTGATCGGGATGACCAACATGCCCGAAGCCAAGCTCGCCCGCGAAGCCGAGCTTTGTTATGCCTCAATCGCGATGGTCACCGATTTTGACAGCTGGCACCCGGATCATGGCGAGGTGGATGTGACCACCATCATTGCGACCCTGACCGGCAATGCCGACAAGGGCCGTGCACTGGTCAAAGGCCTTCCCATCCTGTTGGGGACCGACCGCGCGCCCTGTCCGCATGGCTGTGACCGGGCGCTGGAATATGCCATCCTGACTGCGCCCGAAAAGCGCGACCCGGCGCTGTTGGCCAAGCTGGACGCGGTGGCGGGTCGGATTCTGTAGGTTCTGCGCGACGCGTCGGGCATTGCAGCCGACAGCAGATCGGTTTTCCGGATCACGTTGTTCAAGCGTCCAAGCATGGCATCGACCCTTGCGCTCGAAACTGTCCGGGCACAGGGGATGCGGGTACTTTCTGCCGGGATACTCGCCGCAAGAATGCGACGGTTGTGACGGATCGCACTCGTATCAGTTTTCGTGCAAGTCTCGGCCTGATCCGACCGATTTGAAGGGCCCGAAAGCTGGTCGCCATGAAAATTGTCAAGTACTGGTAGTTTGGCTATAGCGGTACCAAAGGAACGTATTGCGAGCAGACCCTTATGTCTCTGGAACTCTGGCTGGCCTTTGTTGCCGCATCCACCGCCTTGCTGCTGATCCCTGGCCCAACCGTGCTGTTGGTGCTGAGCTATGCGCTGTCCAAGGGGCGCAGCGTTGCCGTGGCCTCGGCCACAGGGGTCGCTGTGGGGGATCTTGTGGCAATGACCGCGTCTTTGTTGGGACTGGGCGCGCTTGTTCTGGCCTCGGCCACCTTGTTTTCCGTCCTCAAATGGGTCGGAGCGGCCTATCTGGTCTGGCTTGGGGTTAAACTGCTGCGCAGCGCCCCGGCAAGTGGTTTGGGAACGGTCGCGACCGGGCGGGATGTCACCCCCCGCAGCGTGTTTGGACATGCGGCCGCAGTCACGGCACTGAACCCGAAATCCATCGCCTTTTTCATCGCCTTTGTGCCGCAGTTCCTGCGCCCGGCTGAACCACTGGGGCCGCAATTTGCCATCCTGATCGCCACTTTTGTCGGGCTGGCCTGGCTGAATGCGCTGGCTTATGCGTTGCTGGCCGACCGGTTGCGGCGGCTGATTGGCCGCGCCAGCGTGATCACCGGCATGACGCGGTTTGGCGGGCTGACCTTGATCGGGATGGGTTTCGCCACGGCAGTTCTGCGCCGCCCGGCCTGACCCCTTTTTCAGTTTTCGGCGTTTTCCTTCATGAACCCGCGGATAAACCGGCGGATTTCGCGGGCAGCTGATGTATCCAGCTCCCTGCACAACTCGACAAACGCGTCGCGTTCATCCTTGTCCAGACGCAGAACCAGCTGGCTGTTTTTCTTCGTTGATCCCTTGCCGTCTTTCTTTGGCACGCGCGTTGCTCCTAGCAAATGCTCGTTAATTCAGGCGATGCATTGTGTATACATAGCATAGTGATTGTCGTTATCGGGCACTTAACAGCACCGGAACGGAAATGGCAATGAACCTTCAAACCGTCTGGGGCCTTTCTTTTGCGAGATCAACGCAAATGCGCAAGCCGCACCTGTCATGTTTGCCTGCCACGCTTTACCGGTATTACAGATTGCCCAAGGCTGTGGTTTCGTGCCGCTGGTGATCGCGTGAATGAATTGTTCCTTGCATGGCTAACCCTCTTGGGCCAAACACGTTTTGGTATTTGAAGCGGAAAAGGGTTGGTTCATGTCAAGGAACAAGACTGTCAAAGACTACATCCGGACGATTGTCGACTTTCCGCATGAAGGAATTCTGTTTCGCGATGTGACGACGCTGTTTGCCGATCCGCGCGGATTTCGGATGGCCATTGACCAGATGCTGCACCCCTATGCCGGGGAACGCATCGACAAGGTTGTCGGCCTCGAAGCGCGGGGCTTTATCCTTGGGGGGGCGATTGCGCATCAGCTGAGCCTGGGCTTCGTACCGATCCGCAAGAAAGGCAAGCTGCCCGGCACAACGATCAGCCAGGACTACAAGCTGGAATATGGTGAAGCGATCGTCGAGATCCACGATGACGCCATCCAGCCAGGCGAAAAAATCCTTGTCGTTGACGACCTTCTGGCCACAGGCGGCACTGCGGCGGCGGGCATCAAACTGATCGAGCGTTTGGGCGGTGAGATCGTCTCATGCGCGTTCATTATCGACCTGCCTGACCTCGGCGGGCGCAAAGTATTAGAAGATATGGGCATGGACGTGCATGTCCTGTGCGAATTCGAAGGGCTTTAACGCGGCAACCTTCGGACTTCTTAACAAGAGTCAGAGCCGGGTTCACGCCTTCAGCACCGCGCCGGGATTCATGATGCCAAAGGGGTCCAGCGCCGCCTTGATGGTCCGCATTGCATCCAGCTTTACCGGATCGCCATAGCGGTCCAGATCGTCCGTTTTCATGCGGCCCACGCCGTGTTCCGCGCTGACCGAACCATCAAAGGCATGGACCAAATCATGCACGGCCCGCTTGACCACGGCGCTCTGACCCTCAAATTCCGCGCGGCGCTGCCCCTTGGGGGGAAAGACGTTGTAGTGCAGATTGCCATCCCCGAGATGGCCAAAGCAATTGATCCGGAACTGCCCGAGACCGGAAACCAACTTTTCCCCTTGGCGCACAAATTCCGGAATTTCTGAGATCGGGATCGAGATATCATGGCTCGACACCGAGCCGATCAGGCGGTTGGCCTCGGGGATACGCTCGCGCACGGCCCACAACTCATCACGCTGCGCCTCGCTTTGTGCAATCACGCCATCCTGCACCAGCCCAAGCGCTTGCGCGTGGACAAAGATATCCTCCAGCGCGTCGGACGGAGACTGCCCCGTGGCCAGCCCCAATTCGATCAGAACGCTCCACTCTGGCGGTGTTTCAAACGGTTGCCGGACATCCGGCAGAACCTCGGACAAGAACTTCAGGCCCTGCCGGTGGATCAGTTCGAAAGTGCTGACAGCCTCGCCCACGCGATCACGCGCCTGGGCCAGCAGGGAAATGGCAGCCTCGGGTGACGCCACCTGAAACATCGCCGTCCCGATCGCGGCAGGCCGGGGAAACAGCTTGAGCGCGGCTGCGGTGATGATCCCCAGCGTGCCCTCGGCCCCGATCAGCAGATTGCGCAGGTCATAGCCTGTGTTGTCCTTTCGCAACCGGCTGAGACCCTGCCAGATTTGACCATTGGGCAGAACGGCCTCGAGCCCAAGGCACAGGTCGCGCGCATTGCCATAGCGCAAGACATTGACGCCCCCGGCATTCGTGGACAGGTTGCCCCCGATCCGACAGGATCCCTGCGCCGCCAGCGTCAAGGGAAACAGGCGGTCTTGCGCCTCGGCCGCGGCTTGGACGTCCTGCAAGATGGCGCCGGCCTCGGCAATCAGCACGTTTTCGGTGGGATAGACGGACCGGATGGCCGTCATCCGCTCCAGCGAAATCACAAGGGGCGCTGGCCCATGCGGCATCACCTGCCCCCCGACCAGACCGGTTCCGCCGCCATAGGGCACCACCGGAACACGCATTTCGGACGCCACCTGCACCAGTACCGAGACCTCCTCGGTTGTGCGGGGCAAGGCCAGCAGGCCAGCCTGTCCGGCATATCGCCCGCGCGGCTCTTCCAGATACCGGTCGGTCACCGGGCGCAGCACGTGATTGCCCAGTTTCGAGCGGATCAGCGTGGCAATGCGGTCATCAGCGGGGTTCAGACTCATACGCTTTCAATGCCCAACCGATCCCGCCACGGCAAGCCTTATTCCAGATCAATCAGATAACGCGGCTCCAGCACGACAACCGTTGGACGGTCCGGCAAGTCACGCAGAGAGACGGTGATCTCGGACACGCCGTCACGTTCAACCGGGAACTCATCCCGGATATCCACGAGGAAGCGATCTAGCGAAAACTCCGAGAACCAGTGCATCGGAATGATCACCGAGCTTTTCAGCCGCTTCAGAACCGTGATCATGTCGGGCAAGGGCATGGTTGTTCCGCCATCGACGGCCGCCATGACCACATCCAACCGACCCAGCGCAGCAAACTGTTCGTCTGACGGTACATGATGCAAATGTCCCAGATGGCCGATACACAGCCCTTCGACCTCGAACACGAAGATAGAATTGCCGCGCTCCTCAACTCCGCCATAGGCCGAGCGGATATCGGTCGGGACATTGCGTATCAGCATCTCGCCCAGATCCAGGTGATGTTCGATCCCCTGCCCGAACTCTCCCCATCCCGGCAGGACATGCGGGATCGCCGGGTCGGGATGCGCCGTCCAATGGGTGTCATGGGCATGGTTCATTGTCACCACATCGGGAATCAGATCGGCACCCCCGATGAACCCGGTAAAATCGGTCACCACATTCAACCCGCCACGGGTCTGGATCATAAAGGCGGCATGCGCGACATAGCTGATGCGCACCGAAAACTCCGGTACCGGGTCCTGCCACGCAGCTTTGTGCAGATATTCGATCCCCGGCGCAGCATCGGCGATAGCGATACAATGGCTCGGCCGCCGCTCCTGCGCCACGGCCTCGCCCGAAATCACCATCAATGCTGCAACCAACCAGCGCATACCCGAAGTGTAGCGCAGATCGCCACCAAGTCATGCCCCTTGTTCATCTGGCCGAAAATATCCCGGGGGAGGCGCGGCTTGCCGCGACGGGGGCAGAGCCCCCTAGCCCGCGTCCGTCTTGCCGCGCCGGTCGGACCGCAGGCTGGCATAAAGAACATGTGTCCGCCATCGCCCGTTGATCTGTAGATAAGACTGCGCCACGCCTTCATATTTGAAGCCCGAGCTTTCCAGCAAACCGCGCGACGCCCGGTTTTCCGGCAGGCACGCGGCTTCGATCCGGCTCAGGTCCAGACGGGTAAAGGCGTGATGCACCATCGCGCCAATCGCCTCGCGCATGTATCCCTGACGGGCAAAGGATTCACCGGTCCAGTAACCCAGAGTTCCGGCCTGCGCAGGACCGCGCCGGATATTGTCCAGCGTGATCGCCCCGACCAACACATTGTCTTCACGGCGAAACAGGAACAGCGGGATTGCTGTGCCACTCGCGACCGAGCGCTGAGCCCAGTAGACCCGATTGGTAAAGGATTTGCGGCTCAGGTGATCCTTGGCCCAGATCGGCTCCCACGGGGTCAGGTAATTTTTTGAGGCGCGCCGCAACGCCGCCCAATCGTTGAAATCGGAATGTACAGGCGGACGCAAGCTAAGCCGCGCGGTCTCGAGTTTCAGCTTGCGTCTGCCCAACAGCATCACGCTGCACGCCTCTCCTGCAAGTCCGCCAATGTCGGTGCGTCTGCGACCGGTCCGTAAAGCGCCAGCGCCGCCGGGGCCTGAACGGCCATGGTTTCGGCAAAGGCGCGCACGTCCTCGGTGCTGACCGCATCGATCTTGGCAACCGTGTCTTCCAGCGAGGGCACCCGTCCCCAGATCTGCACCAGCCGCGCCAGACGCTCGGCCCGATTCGACGGGCTTTCCAGCCCCATCAGCATCCCGGCCTTCATCTGGGCCCGGGCACGGGCGACCTCTTCGGGGCTCATGTCCTCGGCGGCGCGCTTCATCTCATCGATGGTGATCGTCGCCAGTTCGGCCACCTGATTGGCCGAGGTTCCGGCATAGATCGTGGTTGTTCCGGTATCGGCATAGGCACCGGTCTGCGCAAAGATCGTGTAGCAAAGCCCACGTGCTTCACGCACTTCCTGAAACAGGCGCGAGGACATGCCACCGCCCAATGCGGTCGAATAGATCTGCGCCGTATAGATCGCGTCGTCGCGATAGCCGGGACTTTCCAGCGCCAGGGCGAAATGTGCCTGTTCCAGCTCTTTTACCTGTCGGGCTTCGCCGCCGGTAAAGCGTGCAATCTCGGGGATCAGACCCTTGCGGGATTGCAGATGGCCAAACATCTCTTCGGCCAGTTTCATCAGCATGTCGTGATCCACAGCACCTGCTGCGGACAGGATCATCTGTTCGGGGCCATAATGTTCGGTCACAAAGCCCGACAGGTCTTCTCGCGAAAAGGCACTCACCCGCTCGGACGGCCCCAGGATCGTCCGGCCCAGAGGCTGGTCGTGATAGCTCTGCTCTTGCAGCCAGTCAAAGATCACATCGTCGGGCGTGTCATGGGCCTGACCGATTTCCTGAAGGATCACGCCCCGCTCGACCTCGATCTCGCGCGGATCGAAAACCGGGTTCAGAACGATGTCGCCGATGACATCCATCGCCAGCGCCACATCGTCCTTCAGAACGCGTGCGTAATAGGCTGTCACCTCGCGCGAGGTATAGGCGTTGATATAGCCGCCCACATCCTCGATCGCCTCGGCAATTTGCAAGGCCGAACGGCGCTCGGTTCCCTTGAACGCCATATGTTCAAGGAAATGCGCGATGCCGTTCTGCTCGATCCGCTCATGCCGCCCACCGGCGGTTACCCAGATGCCGATGGCCGCAGATTGCAGCCCCGGCATATGTTCACTGACGATACGAAACCCGTTCTTCAGTTGGTCTTGTCTGACAGTCACTCAGCGATGTGCCTTTTTATATGATCCTCAAGGGCACCCAGATCATTGGCGATGCGGGTCACCCGTTCCGGACGTTCATACAGATCAGACATGCGGGAGGGAAGAGGCGGATGTTCGCCGCTCGCCTTCTCGACCGCGGCCGGGAATTTCGCCGGGTGCGCGGTGGCCAGCGTGATCATCGGAACGTCTGCCGCGCGGTGTTCTTCTGCGACCTTGATGCCCACGGCAGTGTGCGGGCAGACCAGTTCGGCGCTGTGCACCAGCGTGGATTTGATCGTGGCCAGCGTTTCCTCTTCGGACACACGGCCCGAATCGAAATTCTCACGCAGCGCTTCCATCGCGCCCTGGCTGATATTGAAGCCACCCTGTTTCAGCTCATCCATCAATTGTGCGATGGCCCCGCCGTCTTCGCCATAGGCATAATAGAGCGCGCGTTCGAAATTCGAGCTGACCTGAATGTCCATCGACGGGCTGATCGAGGGGATAGTCTCGCCCTTGAAATACCCCTCGCCCGAGAGGCAGCGATGCAGAATGTCGTTCTGGTTGGTCGCCACCACAAGGCGGTCAATCGGCAGCCCCATACGCTTGGCCAGATAGCCAGCGAAGATGTCGCCAAAGTTGCCGGTTGGCACCGTGAAGCTGACCTTGCGGTGCGGCGCACCAAGGCTGACGGCGGCCGAGAAGTAATACACGATCTGCGCCAAGACGCGGGCAAAGTTGATCGAGTTCACACCCGCCAGTTTCACACCGTCGCGGAAGTCGAAATCGTTGAACATGTCTTTCAGCGCGGCCTGACAATCGTCGAAATCACCATCAACGGCCAGAGCATGCACGTTGCTGTCCGCAGGCGTGGTCATCTGGCGGCGCTGCACTTCGGACACGCGGCCATGCGGGAACAGGATGAACACATCCACCGCGTCCAGCCCGCGGAACGCCTCGATCGCGGCTGAACCGGTATCCCCGCTGGTCGCGCCGACGATGGTCACACGGTCACCACGGCGTTTCAGCGCCACCTGGAACAACTGGCCGATCAGCTGCATGGCAAAGTCCTTGAAGGCCAGCGTGGGGCCGTGGAACAGTTCCAGCAGGAAGTGGTTCTCGTTCAGCTGCTTCAATGGCGCGCGGGCATCGTGGCCGAAACCTTCGTAAGCGCGGGCGATGATCGCCTTGAACTCATCCTCGGCGAATGAGCCGCTGACATAGGGCCACATCACGCGGAATGCGATTTCTTCGTAGGGCAATCCGGCCAGCGCCGCGATCTCGTCCTGCGACATCACCGGGATTTCGGCGGGCAGATACAGGCCACCATCGCGGGCAAGTCCGGTCAACATCGCCTCTTCAAACGTCAGTTCGGGCGCCTGCCCGCGGGTCGAGATGTATTTCATGTCGCGTCACTCTCAGAATTGGCACGGCTGCGCCACAGGAAGTATCCGGTCATCGCGGCCCAGACCAGAGCCAGACCAAACCAGGTTATTGCATATTGCAGGTGATCGTTTGGTATGCCCGCCGTGTCCACCGGCAGCGGCGTCACATTCGGATCGGTTTGCGAACGGGCGATCAGCAGAACCGGTTCCGCGCCCAGTGCACCCGCAAGCGCGGGCACATCGCGGGCGAACCAGATGTTGGCGTCGAGATCAGGTGCGGGCGTGTAACTGTCGATTTCATCTGGCCAGTGCAGATTGCCGGAAATCTCCATCTGGCCGTTGCGCCGCTCGGCCTGTTTGGCCGTGGTCGGGATGAACCCCCGGTCAATCAGAATGGTCCGGCCCCCGGTAATGAACGGCTGAATGATGCGATACCCCGCACCGACCTGTTTGAGCGAAACAAGAACGTGAACTTCCGCAGGCTCCGTCTCGCCCGACACCGTTACCGGCAGGTATTTGTCCTGATCCACCGAAACCTGCAGCGGGAGGGAAACCGGCGCAGCCGAGATCCGCTCTTCGATCTCGGCCAGCACGTCCTGCTTCCACGCCAGACGCTGCACCTGCCAGATGCCCAGCGACAGCAGCACGCCCAAACCGGCGAGGCCGAAGATTAGCAGGAACAGGGTACGGCGCATGTCAGGACCACACTTCTTTGCAGGAACCGGCGTCTTGTTAAGGGGCGCGCGGGCTGAATTGCAACCACGCAATTGTATGGGGCGCAATCTTGCGCCCCACATAGAGAAAAAGCCGCCCCTTGGGGCGGCTTTTGCAACTGATCAGCCTGACCGGCGTTACATCAGCGGAGCCTGGCCCCAGATGTAGACGGCAAAGAACAGGAACAGCCAGACCACGTCGACGAAGTGCCAGTACCAAGCGGCGGCCTCAAAACCGACGTGTTTTTCGGGGGTGAAGTCACCCTTAAGCGCGCGGATCAGGCAGACGGTCAGGAAGATTGTCCCGATGATCACATGTGCGCCGTGGAAACCCGTTGCCATGAAGAAGTTGGAATAGAACTGGTCGCCGCCGAATTCCCAGCCTTCATGCTTGAGCAGTTCGGCGTATTCATAGCCCTGAAGGAAGGTAAAGGCGATGCCCAGCACGATGCCAATGGCCAGACCATTGATCAGCGCCTTGCGGTCGTTGTCATGCACCAGCGCATGGTGCGCCCAGGTGATCGCACAGCCTGACAGTAACAGGACCAGAGTGTTGATCAGCGGCAGGTGGAACGGGTCAACCGCATGAATGTCCGGCTGGATGTATTCGGTGCCGGCATAGTCGTACATCGGATACATGCGATGTTTGAAGAACGACCAGAACCAGGCGAAGAAGAACATCACCTCGGACATGACGAACAGGATGAAGCCGTAACGCAGACCGATGCGGACAACAGGCGTGTGATCGCCCTGACGGCTTTCCGCAACCACATCCGACCACCAGGCGAACATCGTGTAAAGCACAGCTGCCAGACCGGCCCAGAACATGAAGGGCGTGATGCCTTGCATCCAGAGAACGGCTCCGAACAGCATGACAAAGCCGCCGACGGCGCCGATCAGAGGCCAGATCGAAGGGGCCAGAATGTGATAATCGTGGTTTTTAGCGTGTGCCATCAGCGTCCCTCACCTACAGGCGTTAGTTCGTGTTTGTATCTGCCTGCGCATCGAGGGCGGCATAGCCCTCGGGCAGGTCAATTTCGTAGAATGTATACGACAGCGTGATCGTATGAACATACTTGGCTTCAAGATCCTCGACCATTTCCGGGTCGACGAAGAAAGTCACCGGCATCTCAACGCGCTCGCCGGGTTGCAGCACCTGCTCTTCAAAGCAGAAACAGGCAATCTTCTGGAAATACCCACCCGCAGAATAGGGCGCCACGTTGTAAGACGCCTGCCCGGCAATGGGGCGGTCTGTCGGGTTATAGGCCTCGTAAAACGCGAGACCTGTTTCGCCGATGCGCACATCCATCTCGCGCACGACCGGCTTGAACTCCCATTGCATGTCCTTGGCCTTGGACGCGTCAAAGCGGATGGTAACGGTGCGATCCAGAATGGTATCGGGGGCGGTTTCGGCAACACCGGTGGTGCCGCCAAATCCGGTCACCCGGCAGAACCAGTTGTAGAACGGCACCGACGCCCAGGCCAGACTGCCCATCAGGACAACCACGCCAACGGTCTGGAAAACCGTTTTCTGAGGACCGGACAACGCCATCAGTTCTGAACCTCTTGCGTCGCCCTGTTGAAATCAGTGCCCGAGACCTTGACGATGGTCAGGCCGAAGATGATCACTATAAAGGCAGCCAGCGTCAGGCCGACACCCAGATTGCGGCTGAACCGGCGCTGATGCAGCTCGTGACCTTTGCGCAGGCTCATGACCATCCCCCCAGACCATAGGGTTTCAGTAGGGCTTCGGCCAGAACGGCACCGAAATGCAGGAACAGATACAGCAGCGACAGCTTGAAGAAACCGCGTTCGACCTTGAAATTATCTGCCTCGGAATCGTCTTCGGTCCGGCGCGAGATTTTCCACGCGCCCCGCAGGAACAGGATGTTCAGAATCAATGCAACGGTCAGATAGATCGGGCCGCCAATGCCTGAAAATGCAGTTCCGATGGCCAGCAGGGCCAGCAGGGCTGTATAGACAAGAATATGGACACGTGTCGCGCGGCGACCATGGGTGACGGTCAGCATCGGCACGCCCGCGTCGTCATAGTCCGAGCGCATGAACAGGGCCAGCGCCCAGAAATGTGGCGGCGTCCACATGAAGGTCAGTGCAAACATCAGCCAGGGCTCGACCGACATCGATCCTGTGGCGGCCACCCAGCCGATCACCGGAGGGAACGCACCCGCTGCGCCACCGATCACGATGTTCTGCGGCGTCGAACGCTTCAGCCACATCGTGTAGACGACAACGTAGAAGAAAATGGTGAAGGCCAGAAACGCGCCTGCAAACCAGTTGGTCGCAAGGCCCAGCATGATCACCGACAGACCCGACAGAGCCAGACCAACAGCCAGCGCCTCGCCTTCCTCGACCTTACCCGAAGGGATCGGGCGGGATTTTGTGCGTTTCATGACACGGTCGATATCCGCGTCCCACCACATGTTCAGCGCACCTGAGGCTCCGCCGCCGATGGCGATGAACAGGATGGCGCAGAATCCGACGAAGGGATGGACAGGAACAGGGGCCGCCAACAGGCCGACCAATGCCGTGAACACAACCAACGACATCACGCGCGGCTTCAGCAGGGCGAAGTAATCGCCAAAGCCGGCCTCGTCCGCCCGGGCGGTCGCAGTGCTGGCATTGATGCTTGCGTCAGTCATTTCCGGTCCTTCTGGGGCGAAAACTGCGCGGATCGCCCGCGCAGCCTGAAATTTGTTTCAGGCGGGGTTGAGCCCGCCCCTATCGTACTCAGTTCGAGGCGACCTGATAGCTTTGCGGCAGGCCCGCATATTCTTCGATCGCACCTTGCAGCCATTCGTCATAGACTTCCTGGCTTACGACCTTGACGGTAATCGGCATATAGGCGTGGTCCTTGCCACACAGTTCCGAACACTGACCAAAATAGATGCCTTCCTTGTCGGCCTGGAACCACAGCTCCGCCAAACGTCCGGGCACACCGTCCTGCTTTACGCCAAAGGCCGGGATGGTCCACGAGTGAATCACGTCGGATGCAGTCACCTGCATCACGATGACCTTGCCGACCGGAACGACAACAGCGGTGTCGGTGGCCAACAGCCATTCATCATCGCTGTAGCCTGCATCGATCAGCTTGGCGCGCATTGCGTCATCCAGAACAAATGGCGTCACGTCCGCGTCCGCAGGGCGTGCGCCCTCGTCCAGGGTCGCCGGGTGGCCCAGCAGATAGCTGTCGAATGCGAAATCGTGATCAACATACTCGTAGGTCCAGTACCACTGGTTGCCGACGACTTTGATGGTGATGTCACCTTCCGGGATTTCCTGCTGTTTGAAAAGAACCGGCAGCGAGAACGCGCCAATAAACACCAGAATCAAGATCGGACCCAAGGTCCAGGCGATTTCAACAGGGGTATAGTGCGAGAAACGCGCCGGGGTCGGGTTTGCGCGCTGATTGTAGCGCACGATGCAATAGACCAGCAGAGCTGCAACCAGCAGACAGACTGCGGTGATGATCACGAGAATCATGCCGTCCAGCTTCTGGATTCCTGTGGCAAGGCTGGTGGCCGCGGGCTGGAAGCCCATGCCGCCGTCTACCGGCTTGCCGATAATCTCAAGCTCCTGAGCCATGGCGGGTAGGCTGGAGAGGGCTGTCATAAACCCTGAAAGCATCAAAGCATTCTTCATGTTCTGTCCTGATCGTTTGATCTTTGCGTCCCTGACGGAAAGGTGTGAATCGGTCGCACCTCTCCCGTTGTCTTTGGCCGCGTTAAAAACCATATTCCGGCGGGTAGATAAAGCAAAATGCTTGCGTCAAACAGACGCTATTTTTGATCTGGATCAAACCCGAAAGGTCACAACCCATGCCTGAAGCCCCGTTTCGCCCCTTTGAGAGCGCCCTGCCGCAAGATGAAGCACTGGCCATATTGCGCTCGGCAACGGACGGGGCCGAGGATGGAGAGCTGTTTGTCGAGCGTCGGAAATCCGAATCTCTGGTGTTTGACGACGGGCGGCTTCGCACCGCGTCTTATGACGCATCCGAAGGGTTTGGCCTGCGTGCCGTTCAGGGCGAAGTGGCCGGGTACGCGCATTCCACTGATGTATCGATTGCCGCGCTGAAACGTGCTGCCGAGACCGCGCGACTGGCGGTTGGCGATGGAGGCGGAACGCTCGCCGAAGCCCCCCGCCCCACGAATACGCGCCTGTACACGGACGAAGACCCAATCGAATCTGCCGCCTTCCCGGTGAAAATCGAAACCCTGCGGGAGATTGACGCCTTTGCCCGTGATTTGGATTCGCGGGTGGTTCAGGTCAGCGCAATGATCGCCGCCGCCGTTCAGGAGGTGGAAATTCTGCGACCCGATGGTGTGATTGTGCGTGACGTGCGCCCCATGACGCGCGTGAATGTCTCGGTCATTGTTGAACAGGACGGGCGGCGTGAAAGCGGATCGGCCGGCGGCGGCGGGCGGGTTGGCCTGAGCGGGCTGATCGACCCTGCCGACTGGCAGGCCAAGGCGCGCGAAGCCCTGCGCATCGCATTGGTCAATCTGGACGCGGTTCCCGCCCCTGCCGGCGTGATGGAGGTTGCACTTGGCCCCGGCTGGCCCGGTATTTTGCTGCACGAAGCCATCGGTCACGGGCTTGAAGGCGATTTCAACCGCAAGGGAAGCTCGGCCTTTGCCGGGCTGATGGGACAACAGATTGCATCCAAGGGCGTGACCGTGGTGGATGACGGCACGATTGCTGACCGTCGCGGCTCGATCACTGTGGATGATGAAGGCACGCCCAGCTCGCGCACGGTGTTGATCGAAGACGGCATATTGACCGGCTACATGCAGGATCGGCAAAACGCCCGGCTGATGGGCGTTGCGCCCACGGGCAACGGGCGGCGGCAAAGCTATGCGCACAAGCCAATGCCACGCATGACAAATACGATCATGTTGGGAGGCGACGCTGATCCGGCAGCATTGGTGGCAGATATTGAAGACGGCATCTGGGCGGTTGGATTCGGAGGCGGCCAGGTCGACATCACCAACGGCAAGTTCGTTTTCTCGTGCACCGAGGCGTATCGTGTCGAAAACGGCAAGATCGGCGCGCCGGTCAAGGGCGCCACGCTGATCGGTGACGGGCCATCGGCCTTGAAGCGCATCCGCGGCCTTGGCAACGATATGGCGCTGGATCCGGGTATGGGAACCTGTGGCAAGGACGGTCAATGGGTGCCCGTGGGTGTGGGTCAACCGACGGTGCTGATGGACGGGTTGACTGTCGGCGGGTCGGCAGCCTGAGGCGGAAGAGAAGCGCAAAGGCAGGCGCAGGGTTAACCATGCGCCACTTTGATTCGATAGCACTCCAACCGACGCCATTGATTTGAGCGCCGGTTGAAAAATATTCTTTTATTTATTTTCAGACACTTGACCGGTGTATTCCCCGAGAAATACAGATAAATCGCTGCTAATTATCTGCGATTCAGAGGCTGTTAACCCCCTGTCCCGTAAACCAGTTCTGCAATCAGGCGGAGCAACGGATGACCGAAGAGCAGCTTTCTTCCAA
This sequence comes from Ruegeria sp. O4, assembly GCF_056535125.1. Taxonomy (NCBI): domain Bacteria; kingdom Pseudomonadati; phylum Pseudomonadota; class Alphaproteobacteria; order Rhodobacterales; family Roseobacteraceae; genus Ruegeria; species Ruegeria sp. O4. The sequence goes on from NZ_JBQERO010000020.1 coordinate 45,150, forward strand.
TCACCCCCCACTCCCACCCACCACGGAAGAGGACCGGTTTTCGTGGCTTCGCCTGTTGCGCTCGCGCAAGGTCGGCCCGGCGACGTTTCGTCGGCTGCTGCGTGAACATGGCTCGGCGCAGAACGCGCTGGCCGCGCTGCCTGAAATGGCACGCGCCGCCGGAATAGATGGGTATGAAACCTGTCCCCCCGGCGTGATCGAGGCGGAACTCAGGGCCGCAGAAGCCGCCAAAGCGCGGCTTTTGTGCCTTGGGTCCGCAGATTTCCCCGACGCATTGAACGACCTATCCGATGCCCCGCCCTTGCTTTGGGCCATCGGGGATGTGTCGCTGTTGCAGAAACCGGCGATTGCGATGGTGGGCGCGCGCAACTGTTCCTCGCTGGGCGCACGGATGGCGCGTGGTCTGGCGCGCGCCTTGGGTGAAAAGGGACATGTGATTGTCTCGGGTCTGGCGCGCGGCATTGATACGGCAGCGCATATGGCGTCGTTGGACACCGGCACTGTTGCCGTCATGGCGGGCGGTGTCGATGTCATTTACCCGGCCGAGAACACGGAACTGGCGCACAATATCGCGACCAAAGGCCTGCGGCTGTCGGAACAGCCAATGGGCGTGACACCTCAGGCAAGGCATTTTCCACGCCGCAACCGGATCATCTCGGGCCTGGCCCAAGCGGTTGTGGTGGTCGAGGCCGCAGCAAAATCCGGCAGCCTGATCACAGCGCGTGACGCCCTGGATCAGGGGCGCGAGGTTCTGGCCGTGCCCGGCCATCCGTTCGACGCCCGCGCTGCCGGGTGCAACCTTTTGATTCGGGACGGTGCGACGCTGGTCCGTTCGGCAGACGACGTTGTCGAAGCCCTGCCGCAGCAAGGCGATCTGATCTTTGCAAAACCCGAGCTGCCGCCCGCCATGCAGCCACGGCCTGCCGTACTGGACTTGCAGGCGCAAATCCTTGAGCGGTTGGGACCTTCCCCTATCGCCGAAGACCAGTTGCTGCGCGATATTGCGGCCTCGGCCGGGGATCTGGGGCCAGCGCTGGTCGACCTTGAACTGGACGGACGAATCCAGCGGCAGCCGGGCGGGCTGTTGTCTCTGGCAGGCTGATTTGGACGGAAAACAAGATTGCCCAATCGAACGCTCTGCCTGCGATCAGGTGCGGGTATCACGCTGAAATCACGTCGCTTTTCCGTCTGCCAAAGGAACGCATTGACAATCCCCGCTTGCCCCACACATTTTGCACCACCATAGAAGGCGCCAAATTCGTCGAGCGAGGTTTCCCCTTAAATGCCCGTAGTTGTTGTAGAATCTCCGGCCAAAGCAAAAACAATCAATAAATATCTCGGCCCTGACTACACCGTTCTGGCCTCTTACGGCCATGTGCGGGACCTGCCGCCAAAGGACGGATCGGTCGATCCGGACCATGGATTTTCCATGACATGGGAAGTGGGCAATGACAGCCGCAAACATGTAAAGGCCATCGCCGACGCGCTGAAAGAAGACAACGCGCTGATCCTCGCCACCGACCCTGATCGTGAGGGTGAGGCAATCAGCTGGCATTTGCAGGAAGCGCTGACCAAGCGCCGCTCGATCAAGAAAGACACACCGGTTAGCCGGGTGACCTTCAACGCCATCACCAAAGAGGCGGTGACCGAGGCGATGAGGAACCCGCGCGACGTCGATATGCCCCTGGTCGAAGCGTATCTGGCACGCCGCGCCTTGGACTACCTTGTTGGCTTCAACCTGTCACCGGTTCTGTGGCGCAAACTGCCCGGCGCAAAATCCGCAGGTCGGGTGCAGTCGGTCTGTCTGCGCCTGATCGTCGAGCGTGAGATGGAGATCGAAGCGTTCAAGCCGGTCGAGTACTGGTCGGTTCGGGCCCTGTTCGAGACACCGCGTGGTCAGACCTATGAGGCGCGGCTGGTCACGTTGGCGGGCAAGAAACTGGACAAGCACGATCTGGCTAACGCAACACAGGCCGAACTGGCGGTTCAGGCCGTCACCAGCCGCGCGCTGCGTGTGACTTCGGTCGAAGCCAAGCCCGCCGCGCGCAATCCAAGCGCGCCGTTCATGACTTCGACCCTGCAACAGGAGGCGAGCCGCAAATTCGGCATGGGCGCGCGCCATGCAATGCAGGTTGCGCAGCGCCTCTATGAGGCCGGATACATTACCTATATGCGAACCGACGGGATCGACATGGCACCCGAGGCAGTGACGGCAACGCGAGACACCATCGCGGACCGGTACGGTGCAGAATATGTGCCGGACAGCCCACGTATGTACAAGAACAAGGCCAAGAACGCGCAGGAAGCACACGAATGTATCCGCCCCACGGATATGACGCGCGATGCCAAGGCGCTGAAGGTTACGGATGAAGATCAGCGCAAGCTTTATGATCTAATCTGGAAACGGACCATTGCCTGCCAGATGGCGGCAGCACGATTGGAGCGTACAACGGTCGAGATTGGCAGTGACGACGGTCAGGTCGGTCTGCGTGCCACCGGTCAGGTGGTATTGTTCGACGGGTTCATGCGCGTCTACGAAGAAGGCCGCGATGATGTCGCCGACGATGACGAAAAGCGCCTGCCACAGATCATGCAGGGCGACCCCGCGCGCTTTTCTAAAACTACGTTGCGTGATCAGTTTGCCAAGGCCACCAGCGAGTCGGACAAAGCCGCAATCATGGCCGATAACGAAGCCGTTCTGGCGTTGCAGCATCACACGCAACCGCCCCCGCGCTATACCGAGGCCACTTTGGTCAAGCGGATGGAGGAGTTGGGGATCGGACGTCCTTCGACCTATGCCTCGATCGTGACCACGATTCAGGACCGTGAATATGTGCGCAAAGACAAGAACCGGCTGATCCCCGAGGAAAAGGGCCGGATCGTCACCATCTTTCTGCTGAACTTCTTCCGTCAATACGTTGGATACGAATTCACCGCGAATCTGGAAGAGCAACTGGATGACGTCAGCGCCGGTGATCGTGACTACAAGGATCTGCTGGGCAAGTTCTGGCGCGATTTCTCGGCAGCGATTGGCGAAACATCCGAACTGCGCATCTCGGAAGTGCTGGACAAGCTGGACGAGGCGTTGGCGCCACAGCTTTACCCCCCGCGTGAGGACGGGTCCGACCCGCGCATCTGCCCGAAATGCGGTCTGGGGCAATTGCACCTGAAAACCTCGCGCACTGGCGGCTTCGTGGGCTGCGGCAACTATCCGGAGTGCAACTATACACGGCCCATCGCCGGTGAAGGCGCGGAAGGTGACGAACAATTGCTGGGCGAAGACGCCGGGGATGAGATCTGGCTGAAGTCCGGCCGCTTTGGGCCGTATGTCCAGCGAGGTGAACCCACACCCGAGAACAAGAAGCCGCCGCGCGCCTCGCTTCCACGCGGCTGGAGCAAGGATGACATGGATCTGGACAAGGCGCTGACGCTTCTGTCCCTGCCGCGTCAGATCGGTGAGCACCCCGAAGGCGGCATGATCACCTCGAACTTCGGGCGTTTTGGCCCCTATCTGATGCATCAGCTGGCCAATGAAACCAAGCCGGTCTATGCCAATCTCAAAGACCCTAATGATGTGTTCGAAATCGGTATGAACCGCGCCGTTGAGCTTTTGGCGGAAAAACGAGCCAATCCCGGTGGGCGCGGGCGCGCAGCGGCAAAAGCTTTGAAAGACCTGGGCGAGCATCCCGATGGCGGCGCGATGCAGGTTCTGGACGGACGGTACGGGCCATATGTGAAGTGGGAAAAGGTCAACGCGACCATCCCGAAAGACATCAAGCCCGAAGACGTGACGCAGGAAATGGCCATCGAACTGGTCAATGAGCGCGCATCCAAGAAGGGCACCAAGAAAAAGGCTGCACCCAAAAAGAAGGCTGCCGCCAAGAAGACAGCAAAGAAAGCGGCTGAATAAACCGGACTTTTGACCGGGACATGTCACCAAACACGCGGGCCGGTTTCTGAATAAAGGAACCGGCCCGCGTGTTTATGGACTGACGCGATACAGGATTGCGTTGTTCAGTAAAGGAGTTGAGACATGTTCAGAACCGCCATTCTTGTTGCGGCGATAAGCGTTGCGGCTGCCACGCAGGGCCATGCCGCGCATCACGTCAAGTCCGCCACAGCCGAAATCATCAACGCGCAAGGCGACGTCATTGGTCAGGCGAAGGCGACGCAAGGGCCCAATGGTGTTCTGCTGCACGTGCGCGTCACAGACCTGCCGCCGGGAAAACATGGGTTGCACCTGCACAGCCATGGTGTCTGCGAGGCCGGCGAAGGGTTCAAGACGGCCCAAGGCCATGTTGGCAAAGTTGAAGGCGCACATGGGCTGCTGAACCCTGAAGGCCCCGAGCCCGGCGATCTGCCCAATCTATATGTGGGACAGGATGGCGTGGGCGAGATGGAGGCCTTTACAAACCTTGTTTCGCTTGAAGGTGATGGAGATGTATTGCTGGATGGGGACGGATCAACTTTCATCATCCACGAAGCTGGCGACGATCACATGAGCCAGCCCATTGGCGGTGCAGGTGGGCGCATCGCCTGCGGGATCCTGATCGCCGACTGACACTATTGTCAGCTGAACTACCGTAGAAATACCTGAACCTTCTGGTTTCATTGACTTCCCCATGACGTGGCGGCAAAACCTGCCCATCACCATGTCATTGGGGGAGTTTTCCATGAAGAAAGTCTATGCCAATGCCGCCGAGGCACTCGATGGGGTGCTGACGGATGGCATGCTGATTGCCGCGGGCGGGTTTGGCCTGTGCGGCATTCCCGAACTGTTGCTTGCTGCCATCCGGGATTCGGGCGTCAAGGACCTGAGTTTTGCGTCGAATAACGCCGGTGTGGACGACTTCGGTATCGGCATCCTGTTGCAGACCAAGCAGGTCAAAAAGATGATCAGCTCGTATGTCGGCGAAAACGCCGAATTCATGCGTCAGTATCTGAGCGGCGAGCTGGAACTGGAATTCAACCCGCAAGGAACACTGGCCGAACGGATGCGCGCCGGTGGTGCCGGTATTCCCGGTTTCTACACCAAGACGGGCGTCGGCACCGTGATTGCGGAAGGCAAGGAGCACAAGGATTTCAACGGCGAGACCTATATCCTTGAGGAAGGCATTTTTGCCGATCTGGCCATCGTCAAGGCTTGGAAAGCTGACGACACCGGCAATCTGGTATTCCGCAAGACCGCCCGCAACTTTAATGTGCCCGCTGCAACCTGCGGCAAGATCTGCGTGGCCGAAGTGGAAGAGATTGTTCCGCGCGGCTCACTGGATCCAGACAAGATCCACCTGCCCGGCATCTATGTGCATCGCATCATTCAGGGCGATCACGAAAAGCGCATCGAACAGCGCACCACCCGCAAGAAGGAGGACGCATAATGCCCTGGGACCGCAATCAGATGGCCGCACGCGCGGCAGAGGAACTGGACGACGGCATGTATGTGAACCTCGGCATCGGGATTCCGACGCTGGTGGCGAACTATGTCGGCGACAAGGACATCACACTGCAATCGGAAAACGGTATGCTGGGCATGGGCCCTTTCCCGTATGAAGGCGAAGAAGACCCGGACCTGATCAACGCGGGCAAACAGACGATCACCGAGCTGTCCCGCACTGCCTATTTCGACAGCGCCACGTCCTTTGCGATGATCCGGGGCGGCAAAATCGCTGCTGCGATCCTGGGTGCCATGGAAGTGGATGAGAAAGGCGACCTGGCAAACTGGATGATTCCCGGCAAGCTGGTGAAAGGCATGGGCGGCGCCATGGACCTGGTTGCAGGCGTTGGGCGCGTGATCGTGGTTATGGACCACACCAACAAGCACGGTGAAAGCAAGGTCCTGAAGGAATGCACTCTGCCACTGACAGGCAAGGGTGTCGTGGATCGCATCATCACCAATCTGGGCGTTCTGGACGTGGTCGAGGGCGGATTGAGAATCGTCGAACTGGCAGATGGTGTCAGTGAAGACGAAATGCGCGCTGCGACCGAAGCGACAATCGTCGGCTGAAAAAAAGAAAAGGCCCGCCGGATCGAGGCGGGCCTTTTTCAATTTGAGGTCTGGAACACGCAACCATCTGAAATCAGATCCGGCGGTGTCGCGCACAAAGCCCGCGCGATCTGGAAAGCGGCCAGAACCTTGGGGACATAATCCCGGGTTTCGGCATAAGGCGGCACGCCGCTGTGTTTACGTACAGCCCCCTCACCCGCGTTGTAACCGGCCAGAACCAGAATCGGATCATTCCCGAACTCTTCCATCAGCCAGTTGAGGTATTTCACGCCCCCGGCGATGTTCTGCGAGGGTTGCAGACTGTCCTTAACACCAAAGCGGGCAGCTGTGGCGGGCATCAACTGCATAAGCCCCTGCGCGCCGGCCGAACTGACGGCATCTGCGCGACCGGCTGATTCAACCGAAATGACGGCCAGCACCAGCGCTGGCGACACATTGGTTCCCACGGTTGACCGCAAAATCTCGATCCCGCGTTCTTTTGCTATGTTTTGCAGCGATTGCAGCCGGGGTGATCTTACATTCGTCGCCGCCAGCGCGTTAATCGCAGCATCAAGCCGCCCGGCCCCACCTTCATCGATATGCGGTGAAATGCGGTCCCAGAATGCCTTGTACGACCCTTTCGGGTCAGGCGCGGCACCGATTCCCGGCACTGTGGGCTGAACCACTTTGGTTCTTGCTATGATTTCTGGAACCACCAGCTCCACCCCTGTGCTGGGGGCTGAGGGCTTGGCCGCGTGTTCCTCGGGTGTGATCTGAATGGTCACGCGAGGACGCTCACCCGGCTTGGGGGCCTTGATCCGCTTGTAAACTCCGCGCGGCTCAACCTCGGTCGCTGACCCGGGTGCGACACCAGATAGTAGAAACGCCAGTACACCGGCGCATTGAAGTGCGTTCCGGAGAGTCATGTGCCTGCCTCATGTATTCTTTTTACGCGATTTGAACCGCGAATCTTCGCCCAAGGCCAGAAAAACAAAGCGAATTGGGGCAATTTCGCCTCATTTGGCGTATATTTGCACCGCTGCGGAGCACTTCGCACCAATCGAAGAATTTTTTTTCCTTTTATTTGCATGGGTTTACGCATTTAGTGACTAAAAAGTTAAGCCGCACGAAAAAAAATCTGTGTTTGGCCCAATTCCTGCCACGCACAACAGGCAAACATTAATCCATACCGAGACGGACATGAGCGGACTGAGAGAGAAAGCTCTGAAGAACGCCGAGGTTTGTTAAACTCTTTTTGATCCTTTAGGAGGGACGTAACATGATCAAGTTCATCAAGAACTTCCGCAAAGACGAAGACGGCGCAGTAACAGTTGACTGGGTTGTTCTGACCGCAGCAGTCATCGGCCTGGCAGCCGTTGCATACCAGCAGATCTCGGCTGGCGCGACCGGCCTGGCAACAGACGTGAACCAGGCCCTGAACGGCGCATCGCTGAGCACCGGCAGCAACACCGCAACCGGCGGTATCACAACTGCAGGCAGCAACAGCGGCAGCTAAGCTTCTGCTTGAGCAAGATTTTAAAGCCGCGCCATTCAGGCGCGGCTTTTTTCGTTCAGAGGTCTTTCAATATCTCTAAGAATAGAGTTTGACGGTCCTACCCCGCACGCCACGCCGCGAGCGCCACCGAATTGATCACGCCCAATTTGCAGGTCTTTGCGCACAAAAGAGCCCGTGAAAAAGTTTGGAATCTTGGATATTTCCAGCGAAATCAACTTTTGGCCTGATTTCCGCCATCCGAACGAACCACTATTAGGCGACGTTACGGGAAACACTGAATTGTCGTATTGGAGATAAGTAGATGCTAAAGTTCCTTAATCGGTTCAAATCGGACGAAGCAGGAGCGGTGACCGTTGACTGGGTGGTTTTGACCGCAGTGCTCATCGGACTGTCAAGCGCGACCTACCTTGTCATCAGATCAAGTGTTGATGGTATCGGCGGTAACATCAACCAAGCCATGAGTTCCTCTGTTGTCAGTACCGGCTCGAACACCGCTCCCGGTGGCCTTGTAACAGCGGGAACCAACTGACCCGCAGCGAGTTTTCACATTCACCAGCTTTCCTGAGCTTGTTGGTGAACGTGTCGGGCAAATAATCGCGGCGACCTTTTTGGGCGCGGCGTTTGTTTCGTTGTTCTTCGTCTGGCCTGCCGCAGGGAGATGACAGCAGTTGTTTTGCGGAATTGTGCGAAAGCTGACGCAGAATCTAACAAGCAGACATTTTTGTCCCACATTTCGACACAATTTACATTTAACACTTGGGCTGTTTCAAAGTGGCCCTTTGGCCGCTTAGTATCCGACTAAATAAGAAAGAGGTGCATGTATGCGAGCGGTATTCGGACTTGTCCTGATTGTCGGCGTTGCTCTGGCTGGGGGCGCCGTTTACATGGCGCGCAACTATATTGCGGCTTATCAAAGCGAACTGGCACGGCAGAAACAAGCGGCAGAAGAAGCGCTGGCCAATGCCAAAGTCGATGTCATCCCGACGGTAACTGTTTACGTTTCAAATCGTCCTCTGAAATACGGTGAACGCCTGACGCAGGAAGACGTGCGCGCTGTAGACTGGCCGGAAAACGCGATTCCCGAAGGTACGTTCTCTGATCTCACTGCCTTGTTTCCCGAAAGTGGCGCCAATGAGCGTTATATTCTGAGGACCATGGAAAAAGACGAGGCGATTATGGAGGTCAAGATCACACGGCCAGGCGAATCGGCCGGGCTGACCTCTCGTCTTGAAAAAGGTATGCGCGCCTTTGCGATCAGCGTGGACGTGGCCTCTGGTGTTTCAGGCTTCTTGCGCCCCGGCGACAATGTCGACATCTACTGGACCGGGTCAAGCGGGACGGTAGAAGGGAATTCTGGCGGCATCACCAAACTGATCGAAACCAACGTTCAGCTGATCGCCGTCGACCAGACCGCTGGTTCGGACGTCGCAAGCGCAACGATTGCACGCACAGTCACGGTCGCAGCCACGCCGGAACAGGTCGCAGCACTCGCGCAGGCCCAGAACACCGGGCGGCTGTCGCTGGCCCTTGTTGGGGTGCAGGATGACTCTGTTGCGTCGGCAATCGAGGTGGATCAGCGCAAACTGCTTGGAATAACGGCAGCCGCTCCGGAACCGAAGGAAGAGGTTGAACAGGTCTGCACGACGCGCATCAGACGCGGTGGAGAGATTGTCAACGTGCCTATACCCTGTACAAATTGACGCCAATTCAGAGTGTTACAAGATCGGAGCCGCATCTCAGATGCGGCTCTTTTCTTGTTGTTGTTGCCAATTCTCCACATAAGGAAAATTCCAGAAACCATTGATTATTGCAATAAATTCGGATTTCGCGCAGTCTCTTAGCACATAGGGCATAAGACCCAAAAAACGAGGCGTGATCGGAGAGGCAGGTCACATGACAATACGTTCCTGGATCAGCGCAACCCTGCTGGGGTTGTCGCTTGTTATGAGCCCGGTCGGCGATGCCGCCTGGGCTGAAACCCTTCGCGTGGTGAAAAAGGGCACAGTGGAAACGCTGGAAGTTCCGATGAATCGCGCGATTGTTGTGGAAAGCGAACAACCGTTTGCAGAGCTCAGCATTGCCAACGCAGGCATTGCGGATATCTCTTCGCTTTCGGATCGCACAATCTATGTTTTGGGCAAGGCCCCTGGCCTGACCACGCTAACACTGTTTGATGGCGCAGGAAATCTGCTTGCCAACGTACGTGTCCGGGTCTCGCCCGATGTAACCGAATTTAAAGAGCGTCTGCGTCAGATCCTGCCAAGTGAGCAGATTGAAGTGCGCACCGCCAATGATGGCATCGTACTGTCCGGCACGGTTTCAAGCGCCGCCAAACTGGCCCGCGCACTTGAATTGGCTGAACGCTACGCGCCCGAACGTGTATCGAACCTGATGTCTGTAGGTGGCGTGCAGCAAGTGATGCTGAAAGTACGCTTTGCCGAGATGAATCGCTCAGTCGCAAAAGAGCTTTCTTCAACACTTTCAGTTGCGGGCACTGATTTTGTCGGTGGCTTCAATCCGCAGAACCTTGTTCCCCCTGTCACCGTGCAAAATGGTACGTTGTTGTTTGGCTTCGGGGTCGGATCAGCTCAGGTCAACTTGCTGCTGCAAGCCCTCGAGTCGAAGGGCCTTGTTCGCAACCTTGCCGAACCAAACCTTTCGGCCCTGTCCGGACAGGAAGCAACGTTCCTGGCTGGCGGTGAGGTTCCGATTCCGGTGCCGCAAGACGACGGTGTCGTGGCAATCGAGTACAAACCCTTCGGTGTGAATATGAACTTCATCCCGCGGGTTGTGGACGGCGACCTGATCAATCTGGAAATGGGCACCTCGGTTTCGAGCATCGACACCAGCACGAACTTCACGATCAATGGAGACACCGTTCCCAGCTTTATCGTGCGGGAAGCCAAGACCACTATAGAGTTGCGCGACGGGGAAAGCTTTGCCATCGCAGGGCTGCTTCAGGACAACTTTGTTGACCAGGTCAACCAAGTGCCGTGGCTGGGAGATGTCCCGGTTCTGGGCGCCTTGTTCCGCAGCGCTGACTATCAGCGCGAACAAAGTGAACTTGTCATCATCATAACGGCGCATCTGGTGACGCCGACGCGTGGCGAGGCGCTAGCCCTTCCCACCGATCGTGTCAAACCACCCAGCGAATTTGACCTGTTCGCGAATGGTCGGGTTGCTCGCACACAGCGTCCCGGAGCCGGCGGAGCATCCGAAGTTGCCAAACAGAATTTTGGCAGCTCGTACGGCTACGTCCTAGATTGATCAGGAGGATAGGACCAATGCAGAAGTGGATCATCACACTGGGTCTTACGGTCGCCGTTGCCGCATGTACGCGCGAGGTCGGATATGAGATCGATGCCGGAACCTTTGGAAACGCGACATTGAACAATATCCAGGTTCAAAACGGCGAGTTGACCTATGCTCAGATTCTTGGGCGCAGATTTGCCGCGGATGTGCCCAGCCAAGTGAACTTTGCCTTCAACAGTTCGCAACTGGACGCATCAGCGCAAAGCATACTGTTGCAGCAGGCTGACTGGATCAAACAGTTCCCCGAAGCCAGGTTCCGGGTTTACGGACACACAGATGCTGTAGGATCAACCAGTTACAACAAGAGCCTTGGTCTACGCCGCGCACAGGCAGTAGTCGCATTCCTTGAACGGCAAGGAATCTCGCGTTCACGTCTTGAAGCCGTTGTATCCTTTGGAAAAACGCAGCCGTTGATCGCGACACCGAATCGGGATCGCCGCAACCGCCGGACGGTAACGGAAGTTTCTGGCTTTGTTGACCGTCACCCGCAGCTGCTGGACGGCAAATACGCCAACATCATCTATCGCGAATACGTTGAAAGTGCGACGTGGAAGAGCGTGATCGAAGATGTATCAACAACAGATACGGCCAACTAGTGCCGCTGGCATTGGTGGATAATACAAGCAGAATGGGCGACATCGTCGCCCATTTCCCTACAATTGGTTCTTTTGCGCCCAATTCTTGCCCAACTTCAAAGCAACATTGTGAAAAATAGGGTGACCTGCGGCCAAATTTGACCGTATTGGGGCGACAGCACATCAATCTGGCGGAATTCGTTCATATGACATGCTGAGCCCTCACGACGAGGATAGTGTTTATGACCAGCGCAACGCCGCAAGACGAAAATTCTGCAATCCTGGCCTGCACCATAAGCCGGGATGTCCAGAATTTCGACCTTCTGATTGAAGACATGGAAACCATTCTGGGCGAGCGCTGGGGCGACCTGGGCTTTGCCGAAGCGCTGGCCTTTTTCAGCCAGCCAGAAGCCGAAGCACTTGAATTCGTTGCATTGGCAATCGACGGGGAAGATGAAGACAACCTGTCATTGATGGGTGAAATCATCACGCGGGCCAAGGAAAAGAAGATCAAGGTCGTCTTGATCGCAGAGGACGTCACACCTGCTTCGCTCCACCAATTGCTGCGCAAGGGTGCGGACGAGTTTGTCCCCTACCCGCTTCCGGAAGGTGAATTGCAGGAAGCGGTAGAACGCATGAAGCAGCCCGATCCGGTTGTCATGGCGCAAGCCGCAGCTGTTCCATTGGCAAGTGGCGAATCAAAGGAAGGCGCGTTGTTCGTCGTTCAGGGACTTGCTGGTGGCGTGGGATCCACGACTTTGGCGGTAAACCTGGCCTGGGAACTGGCCTGTGCCTCGGACAAGGATGCCCCGTCTGTCTGTCTGATCGATTTGGATCTGCAATACGGCACGGTTTCAACCTATCTGGACCTGGCACGCCGCGAGACGGTGTTCGAAATGCTGTCGGATACGGATTCGATGGACAGCGAGGTTTTCTCACAAGCTCTTCAAACTTATGAAGAAAAACTGCAGGTCCTGACTGCACCATCCGACATGGTGCCATTGGACCTGATTACCCCCGAAGACATCCAGCGCGTGATTGACGTGGCGCGCACGCATTTCGACTATGTGGTTGTGGATATGCCCAAAACGCTGGTCTTGTGGTCGGAAACGGTCTTGCAGGCGGCGCATGTATATTTTGCAATGATCGAGCTTGATATGCGCTCGGCTCAGAACGCCCTGCGCCTCAAGCGCGCGTTGCAGGCCGAAGAACTGCCCTTCAACAAGCTGCGCTTTGCGCTGAACCGGGCCCCAAAATTCACCGACCTGAATGGAAAAAGCCGCGTGAAACGTATGGGGGAAAGCCTTGGCATCTCTATTGATCTGCTGCTGCCTGATGGGGGCAAACCTGTCATGCAAAGTGGCGACCATGGTTTGCCGCTGGCCAATTCAGCCGCCAAGAACCCGCTTCGCCGGGAAATCGCGAAGCTCGCCAAATCACTTCACAGCCTTGGCAGCAGCAGCGCTGAAGCTGCGTAACATCATCCCAAGGGGGGATCGCCGTGTTTTCAAGATATAAAAAACAGCCAGCAGCGCAGCCCGTCAAAGCGGCAGCGCAGCCGGTCGAAACGGCGGCACCTGCCGCACAAGCTGCCCCCAGCCCCGCTGCAACGGCCGTCGTACGCAAACCTCAGAAAAAAACGGCCGAGGTTGCCGGGGCAGATCGTGATCGAAAACGCAAAGAGCGGCTGAGTGAGATCAAGATCGAACTTCACCGCGAGTTGCTGGAGAACCTGAACCTGGCAGCTTTGGAAACTGCCGCCGAAGCGGAGCTACGAGCCGAAATCAGCGCAATCGCCAGCGAAGTTCTGGAAACCAGGAACATCGTTCTGAATCGCGACGACCGATCGCAGCTGAACAAAGAACTTTATGACGAAGTAACAGGCCTTGGCCCGCTTGAGACGCTTCTGCAGGACGATACGGTCAACGATATTCTGGTCAACGGACCGCATCAGATTTTCGTCGAACGTGCCGGTAAGCTGGAAATCAGCGACATCACCTTCAAGGATGAAAAGCACCTGATGCGGATCATCGATAAGATCGTGTCCGCGGTAGGCCGTCGTGTCGATGAATCCAACCCCTATGTTGACGCCCGACTGGCCGATGGATCGCGATTCAACGCCATGGTGCCCCCTATCGCGGTTGATGGGTCTCTGGTTTCGATTCGTAAATTCAAAAAAGACAAGCTGGGTATCGATGATCTGGTCAATTTTGGTGCGTTCACCGAGGAAATGGCTGCCTATTTGCAAGCTGCCGTGTCGACCCGACTGAACGTTATCGTGTCGGGCGGTACCGGTTCCGGTAAAACGACTACGCTCAACGCTCTGTCCAGCTTTATCGACGATGCCGAACGCATCCTGACCATCGAGGATACAGCGGAACTTCAGCTGCAACAGACGCATGTGGGCCGGATGGAAAGCCGACCGCCCAACGTGGAAGGCAAAGGTGAGGTCAGTCCGCGCGACTGTCTGAAGAACGCCTTGCGTATGCGACCTGACCGCATCATCGTCGGCGAGACACGCGGCGCCGAGGTGATCGATATGTTGCAGGCCATGAACACTGGCCACGACGGTTCGATGACCACGATCCACGCGAACTCGGCCCGGGATGGGATTTCACGTCTGGAAAACATGATCGCGATGGCCGGCATCGAAATGCCCATTAAGGCCGTCCGCAGCCAGATCGCAAGCGCTGTGAACCTGATCGTTCAGGCCAGCCGATTGCAGGACGGTTCGCGCCGCATGACCTCGATCACCGAGATTACCGGTATGGAAGGTGACGTGATTTCAATGCAAGAAATCTTTCGTTTTCAACGTGTTGGCCTGACACCTGACAACAAGATCATCGGTCACTTTACGGCAACTGGTGTGCGCAGCCACTATTCGGAACGCTTCCGTCTGTGGGGGTTTGATCTGCCCGCATCCATCTACGACCCAACCACAATGTAGGAGAACCGGGTATGCAATTGCCTATGGAGGCGATCATCTATGTCGCCATCTTTGTGGGGGTTCTTGCCCTGGTCGAGGGCATCTATCTGGTTGCGTTCGGCAAATCCATCAGCCTGAACAGCCGGGTCAACCGGCGTCTGGACATGCTGGAAAAGGGTGCCGGGCGCGAACAGGTTCTGGAGCAGCTGCGCAAGGAAATGCAGCAGCACATGAAATCACAGAGCATTCCTCTGTATTCGCTGCTTGCTGACAAGGCTCAAAAAGCCGCGATTGCGTTTTCACCCCGTCAGCTGATCATGATCATGGCTCTGGTCTCGGCCATGGCATTTGTCGGTCTGAGCATTGGTACCGCGACGGATACGGCGCTGCGCATCGCGATTTCAATCGCCATCGGTATTGGCGGTGTTTACGCGTGGGTAAACCACAAGGCCAAGAAACGTATGGGCATGATCGAAGAGCAACTGCCTGACGCGGTTGAGCTGATGGTGCGTTCGCTTCGTGTGGGTAATCCTTTCGTTTCGACAATTCAGGTTGTTTCCAACGAAGTTCAGGATCCGCTGGGAACCGAGTTTGGTATTATCGCGGATGAATGCGCCTATGGACGCGATGTGGGCGAGGCGCTCAAAGATATGGCCGAACGTCTGGACATGCAGGATCTTCGGTTCCTCGCGGTTGCTGTGGGTATTCAGCAGCAGTCCGGTGGTAACCTGGCTGAAATTCTGGCTGGATTGGCACAGGTGATCCGCGCGCGGTTCCGCCTGTTCCGGCGCGTCAAGGCGATCACGGCCGAAGCCCAATGGTCAGGTAAGTTCCTGTCTGGCTTCCCAATTGCGTGTCTGATTTTCATCCTGGTCAAGGATCCGGGGTATTATGACGAAGTGTTGGATCACCCCTGGTTCATCCCTGCGTGTTTCGTTGTCGGCATTTTGCTGACACTGAACCTGATCGTCATGAAGATCATCACCAACATCAAGGTCTGAGGGCAGCACAATGGAATTTCTGACCAACATCAATGACCTGCTGACCCAACACCTGGGTGAGTTCGGCCCCCTGATCGTAGTGGGTGTACTTGGCCTGATCATGGTTCTTGTCGCTGTCTCACTGATCATGAGCCAGCCGGAAGATCCTCTGAAAAAGCTTCAGCGGTCGAATGCGGCGCCCCGGGCGACGAAAAAAAGCAAGAAAGAGCAACTGCGTAACTCCAGCCGCAATGAGCAGCTTGAGAAATTCGCGACTTTCCTGGAACCGAAAAACGAAGAAGAGTATTCGGCGGTTGAGCTGAAGCTGCGTCAGGCGGGATACCGGTCAAAAGATGCGGTCCGGTTCTTTCACTTTGCGCAGTTTTCGCTGGGTATCATTGGTATCGTTGTCGGTGTTCTGCTGATTACGGTCCTGTCAAACGGTCAGGAGTTCACCGGCCAGCAGATGATGATCCGGGTATTCGTGCCAGCCGCAATCGGTTATTTCGCGCCGAAATACTGGATCACGCGCCGGGTCGAAGCACGCAAAGAGGCGATTACCGCAGGCTTTCCAGATACGCTTGACCTGATGCTGGTCTGTGTTGAGGCCGGACAATCACTGGACCAGGCCATCGTGCGCGTGTCCGGTGAAATGAAATCCTCCTACCCAGATATTGCTCAGGAATTCGAAACCGTCGCACACGAGATGAAAGCCGGTAAGGACAAAGACACTGTTTTGCGCGATTTCGGAGTGCGCTGCGGCGTACAGGACGTGAACTCATTCGTCACCGTGATGATCCAGTCGGCGACTTTCGGTACATCCATTGCCGAGGCATTGCGGGTTTACGCCTCAGAGATGCGTGACAAACGCGTGATGCGCGCCGAAGAGGCTGCGAACAAGTTGCCTACCAAGATGACTCTTGTCACAATGATGCTGACAGTTCCGCCACTGCTGATCATTCTGGTCGGTCCGTCGGCGAATGTCATTTCGACTTTCGGGCGCGCAGGATGATAAAACCCTATGACAGCTGAATTCTGGTGCTTCCCTTCCGGGTTTCGCCGAATACTTAAGGCCACCGTGGTTTGCACCATGGTGGCTTCTTGCACAGAAGGCCTGTCACCGAACGGCCTGGATGCGCCGGGAGTTGATCCCAGGGGACAGGCAGAAGACAATATCGAGGTCGGAAACCGGCTGATGGCTGCCGGTGAATACGAACTGGCGCTTGATACCTTTACCCGCGCCGCGCTGGACCAGGGTATGACGACACAGGTCCTGACCTCTCTGGGTACGGCCAATCTTGGGTTGCGGCGTTTAGGGCAGGCTGAGAAATTGCTGCGCCGCGCCGTGGAAGGCGATCCGGATTGGCCTGTTGCATGGAATAATCTGGGTGTTCTACTGATGGAGAAACAGGAGTACCCCGAAGCGGCGCAGGTCTTTCAACGGGCTTACGCGCTGGACAATGGCGAAAGTGACGCAATCCGCGACAATCTGCGCTTAGCACTCGCAAAAATGGAAAATCCTGTTAATAATATCCCGCAAGAACAACAAGAATTTACACTGGAGCAGCTTGGCGACGGGCAATTCGCGCTACGCAAAATCCAGTAATCGAGGCAAGAGCAGTAAAGGACGCAAAAAATGCGCCAGCAATTCTTGATTCCGGCTGTTATTATCAGCGGTCTGATCCTTTCGGCCTGTGCAAAGGAAACCGAAGAGGAAAAGGTGGAACGGACGTTTCAGGAAGTGAACGTCATTGACGAAACCAACCTGAACGATGTGTTGTTGAGTGCCGCCGACCCGAACGAGGCGGTGACCTATTTTCACGGCGCCACACTCAAAAACCCTGATCGCATCGATCTTCAGCGCGGGTTGGCAATATCCCTGGGACGCGCAAAACGCACCACCGAAGCGGCAGCAGCATGGAAGCGCGTGACGACAATGAAGGGTACGAACGCCGCAGACAAGGTCGAGTATGCCGATGCGCTGGTACGAAATGGCGACTGGTCTCAGGCCAAAACCGTTCTGGATTCGGTTCCTCCAACGTTCGAAACCTTCAAACGCTACCGTCTTGAGGCGGTGGTCGCGGATTCCCGGAAAGAGTGGAAGCGGGCTGATCATTTCTATGAAACGGCCGTTGGGCTGACCACCCGCCCGGGCAGCGTGATGAACAATTGGGGGTATTCGAAACTAACCCGTGGCCAGTATGCCGAGGCCGAACGCCTGTTTACCGACGCAGTCCGTCAGGACAGCTCTTTGTTCACTGCCAAGAACAATCTGGTGCTGGCCCGGTCAGCGCAGGGCAACTATAGCCTTCCTGTGGTGCCGATGACCCAGGTTGAACGGGCGCTACTGCTGAATACGATGGGTATTTCCGCAGTCAAACAAGGCGACGTGGAAACCGCGAAAAACCTGTTCCGCGAGGCTATTGCCACTCATCCGCAGCATTTCGATGAAGCGGTTCGCTCGCTTCGTGCGCTTGAAGAGGCCTGACACATGCAAATCCCCGCTGCGGCGGCGGCATGGTTCCTGCCCTTCGTGCTGCCGATCTGCTTTTACGTGGCCTTCACGGATATGCGCGAGATGCGGATCAAAAACCATGCAGTTGTTGCGCTGGCGTTGATTTTTGTCGTGGTCGGGCTGGTTGCCATCCCGCCCTGGTCCACCGGCGCGGTCAGCGGTCATCTGTTGCTGATCAATGTGTCGATGCCGATCTATTTCTGGCACCTTCTGCATATCCCCGTGGTGTTGATTTTCGGCATTCTTCTGAACGCGTCAGGGGCAATGGGCGCGGGCGACGCTAAGTTTCTTGCCGCGTCCGCGCCATTTGTCTGGCTTGGCGATCTAAAGCTGGTGCTGCTTATTCTGACCGCCTGTATTCTGGCCGCCGTGGTCACGCATCGTTTGGCTAAAATCACAAGGTTGCGCACCATTGCGCCACATTGGGAAAGTTGGGATCGGGGCAAACAGTTCCCCATGGGGTTCGCACTGGGTGGCTCGCTGGCCATGTATCTGATTCTGGGTACTGTTCTCGGTTCGTAAACTATCATCAGCGCGCCTTGCCCCTGCCTTTGTCCCGCCACAAAGCTGGGTCACTTTTCCTTCAAGCCGCCCTTATTCGGGCAGTTGGCGTTACAATTTGACGAACGAGCACCGCGCATGAATATGCAGACTTCCTCTGTTATGGCCCCCCCTGCCCCGAAGGGGTTAGGCGAAATGAAGCTTCCGCTGGTGATGATGCGGGACATCTTGCTGAAGACCATATTCCGCAAGAACACCAGCACCGTGTCAGAAGTTTCAGCAGCCATATGTCTGCCCGGCGCAGTCACGCAGGAACTGATCGATATCGCGCGCGAGCAAAAGCTGCTTGAGGCTACGGGGACGCTGAACGCCAACAGTGGCAACGAGATGGGATATCAGCTGACTGATGCCGGCAAGGCCCGCGCACTGGATGCCCTCAGCCAGTCCGAGTATTTCGGTGCGATGCCCGTCCCGCTGGACGTCTATCGCGAGCAGGTCAAGCGCCAGTCGATCCGCAACATTCAGGTCACGCGCGACCAGCTGACCAATGCGATGGGGCACCTGGTTCTGCCCGACAGCCTGCTGGATCATCTGGGCCCGGCGGTCAGCGCAGGCCGGTCGATCCTGATGTATGGACCGCCGGGCAACGGTAAGTCGTCCATCTCGAACGGCATTCGCGATGCGTTGGGGGACAATGTCTATGTCCCCTATGCCATCGAATATGCGGGTCAGGTGATCACGGTCTACGACCCGATCGTGCATACCGCGATCGAGCAGGAAGCCGACGACCCGAACAGCCTGCGCCGCCGCAAGCGGTTCGACTCACGCTATGTGCAGTGTGAACGCCCGACCGTTGTCACCGGCGGTGAACTGTCGCTTAGTATGCTGGACCTTGTCTACAACCCCACGGCAAGAACCTATCAGGCACCGCTACAGCTGAAATCCACGGGCGGCATCTTTATCGTGGACGACCTTGGCCGTCAGGCCGAACCGCCGCAGGCGCTGGTCAACCGCTGGATTGTTCCACTGGAAGAAAACAAGGATATCCTGGGCCTGCAATCGGGTGAGAAATTCGAAGTTCCATTTGATACGCTGGTCATCTTCTCGACCAACTTCCACCCGAACGAGATCTTTGACCAGGCAGCCCTGCGCCGGATTTTCTTCAAGATCAAGATCGACGGTCCGAATCAGGAGAACTTCCTGAAGATTTTCGCCATGGTTGCGCGTAAACGCGGGATGCCACTGGATGAGGCGGCGCTGGTGCATCTGCTGAAGGTCAAATACCCGACCATCAACAACATCTACGCCAACTATCAACCGATCTTTCTGATCGACCAGATGATCTCGATCTGCGAGTTCGAAGGCATCCCCTATCAGATGAGCCCGGAACTGATCGACCGGGCCTGGGCCAACATGTTCGTCAAAGACGAGAAAATCGTCAAATAACGCCGTGCCATTACCACTCCGGGGCGGGTAGTCTGCGTTCATGACGCAGATTCCCGCACGGATTGCCGCGTGGTTTTCCACCAAAGGCTGGTCCATCCACCCGCATCAGCAAGAGATGTTCGACCGCGCATGCAGCCCGGCGACACTGTTGATTGCACCCACCGGTGGCGGCAAGACCATGGCCGGTTTTCTGCCGTCGCTTGCCGAACTTGCGGACGCTGGTCACAATGGATTGCACACGATCTATGTCTCGCCGCTCAAGGCGCTGGCCGCCGACATAAAACGCAATCTGCGCACCCCGGTGGATGAGATCGGCCTGCCTGTCAGGATCGAAGACCGAACCGGTGATACCTCGGCCACGCAAAAGAAACGCCAGCGGGCCGATCCGCCGCATATCCTGTTGACCACGCCGGAAAGTCTGGCGTTGCTGACCTCGTACGAGGATACCCCGCGTATGTTTGAAGGGGTGCAGCGGATCATTGTCGATGAAATCCACGCACTGGCTGAAAGCAAGCGCGGAGATCAGTTGATGCTGGCGCTGGCGCGTTTGCAACGCCTCAATCCCGATCTGCGCCGCGTCGGGTTGTCGGCGACGGTGGAAGATCCTGCTGCGGTTGCCCGCTTTCTGGCCCGCCACCCTGATCCCTGCCAGATTGTACAGGCCGACCCCGGCCCGGACCCGGATATCCGAATGCTGGAAACGTCACAGATGCCACCCTGGTCTGGTGGTGGCGCGGCTTATGCGATTCCAGCTGTGCTGGAGCAGATCAAGCATCACAAGACCACGTTGATCTTTCACAATACGCGCGCCCAGGCCGAGATATTCTTTCACAATCTTTGGCTGGCCAATGATGACGGTCTGCCCATCGGCATCCATCACGGCAGTCTGGACCGGCAGCAGCGCGAGCGGGTCGAGGCGGCAATGGTTCGAGGTGACTTGCGCGCGATCGTCTGCACCGGTTCGCTGGATCTGGGCATCGATTGGGGGGATGTCGATCTGGTAATCCAGATCGGCGCGCCCAAGAATGTCAAACGGCTGGTGCAAAGGATAGGACGGGCCAACCACCGCTATAACGCACCTTCCAAGGCGCTTTTGGTGCCTGCCAATCGCTTCGAAGTGGTCGAATGCGTCGCCGCGCTAGAGGCCGCCAAAGCCCATGACCTGGACGGAGAACCCCGCGGTCGCGGCCCCCGCGATGTGTTGTGCCAGCATATCCTGATTGCCGCCTGCGCCGGGCCGTTTAACGCAGATGATCTATATGCCGAGATGACATCCGCCGGGCCTTACGCTCAGCTGAAGCGGGCAGAGTTTGACGCCTGCCTGAATTTCTGCGCCACCGGCGGCTATGCTCTGCAAGCCTATGATCGCTGGCAAAGGTTGCAGCAGCGTACCGACGGGCAATGGCAGTTGCGCGACCCACGCGCCGCATCGCGCATTCGTATGAATCTAGGCACTATTCAGGACACGGATACGCTCAAGGTTCGTCTGAAACGTAACCGGGGCGGCAAACCTCTGGGTGAGGTTGAAGAAGCATTCGCTGCCTCGCTGACGCCCGGCGACACCTTCCTGATCGGCGGGCAAATCGTGCGGTATGAGGGACTGCGCGAGATGGTGGTCGAAGTCACGCGGCACGCAGACCGAAAGCCAAAGATTGCGACCTTTTCGGGCACGAAATTCGCAACCTCCACGCAACTCAGCGACCGCATTCTGCGCATGTTTGCCCAAACTGACTGGCCACAGCTTCCCCCTCATACGGCTGAATGGCTGGATTTGCAGCGCCAGATGTCCCGCCTGCCCCAGCGTGATCGTCTGCTGATCGAGAGCTTTCCCAGCGATGGGCGTGAACATCTGTGCGTCTACGGATTTGCTGGTCGCAACGCGCAACAAACACTGGGCCTGCTGCTGACCAAACGGATGGAGGAAACCGGACTGGCCCCGCTGGGGTTTGTCGCCACGGACTATGCCACGCTGATCTGGGGTCTGGACGCGGTTACCGATCCCCGCCCGTTGCTTCAACCCGATGCGCTGCGCGACGGACTGGACACCTGGCTGGCAGGTAACGCCGTTATGAAGCGCACGTTTCGTGCATCGGCCACCATTGCGGGTCTGATCGAACGCAACATGGCAGGGCAACGCAAAAGCGGGCGGCAGGCTACGTTTTCGTCGGACATCCTGTATGACACCTTACTTAAATACGATCCCGATCACCTATTGATGCAGATCACCCGCGAAGAAGCCATGCGCGGGCTTGTCGATTTCGGTCGGATCGAAACAATGCTGGCCCGAATTGGCGACAGAATTGATCTGGTGCGGCTCGAGCGTGTCTCGCCCCTGTCAGCGCCTCTGTTTCTGGAGGTTGGCAAAGTGCCGGTGAAAGGCAGTGCCGAAGAAAGGCTTCTGGCGGAGGAAAGCGCACGGTTGCTGCAAGCAGCGGGGTTGGAACAGCTTTGATCTGCTTGCGCCGGGCTCTGAAACAGGTCAAGAACGTATCATGAACGAACTTGAGTTTCCGTTTGCAGGTCAGCGCCTGTGTGCTTTGCCTTCCGGTGCGCTTTGGTGGCCAGACGAGAACCTGCTGTGCGTGTCGGACCTGCATCTGGGCAAATCCGAGCGCGTGGCGCGGCGTGGTGGGCCTTCGCTTCCGCCTTATGACAGCCGCGAAACGCTGGACCGCCTGAAGGACGACCTGGGGCATACGAACGCCAAAACCATTGTATGTCTGGGCGACAGCTTCGATGATCTTGAGGCTGCCCGGGCGCTGCCAAAATCAGAAATGCTAAGGATCGCGACCTTACAGTCCGGACGTCAGTGGATCTGGATTGAGGGGAACCACGATCCCGGTCCTATTGAGATGGGTGGAACCCATCTGTTCGAATGGCACCGTGGCCCGCTTGTTTTCCGTCATATCGCGCAGGATCCCACGCGAGGAGAAGTTTCCGGCCATTACCATCCAAAAGTCCGGATCAGGGTCAAGGGACGTCATATTTCACGCCCCGCCTTTCTGCTGAACGATCATCGCCTGATACTTCCGGCATATGGCACCTTTACCGGGGGGCTGCGCAGTTCGGATCATGTGCTGTCGGCACTCATGGGATCGCAGGCGATGGCGATCCTCACAGGTCCGCATCCGCATATGATGCCAATGCCACAATAGGTTCAGATCAGGCCGTCCTGTTCCAGCAACGGCTTGTATTTCCGGCTGACCGGAACCAGATCGCCATTGACCAGTTTCAGAAAGGTTTTGCTGCCTTCTCTTTCGACACTTGCAATGGATGCGTCGGTGACCCAATGCGAACGGTGCGAACAATGACCCGGGACAGGCTCCATCTCGGCGATTGCATCTGTGAAACGCGACCGAAGCGTGAAGGTGCCTTCTGAGGTGACAACATCTACGTTGTGATCCCGAACAGTCAGGCGATAGATCTGCCCGTTGAACCTGGGCGGCAAGCGTTTGACAAGGCGTGGTTTTTCAGAATCGGATTCAGTATTGGCCGAGGCATTCAGGTCGTTACGCTGAACAAGCATCAAGCCTGTCGCGAACAAAGCGCCGTACACGACAACCCGTTCGGTATCTGGCACCATATTTCCACCAAGGATGTAAAGTGCCCAGGCTAGCATCCACAAAGAAGGCGTGAACAACGCCACGGTCAAGACAACATATGTCAGGTCCCGTGCCAGAAGGTTCAGAAGTGCAAAATTCTTCTGCATCAGCTTTCGGACCAGCCCGGTCACCGTCAGAGCAAGGAGCATTACCCCGGCCCAGAATACAAGCCGCAATCCAAATGACAGGTCAGAATCAAGAAAGGGTGGAAACGCATATGCAAGTAAAGGAAGAAAGACCAAACCCGCTGCCACACGCTGCGGTGAAAATGCCTTCTGGATTATACTTATTTTAGACGTCATACCGCTTTTGTGCATGAATTAGCATAGCTCAACCCGAATGCCTCAGACACAATAGTGTCTTCACCTGTAACCAACTGGGAATACAGGGATATCATGAATTGTTCGGCTGTCAAACCCATTCAGGCTGCTTTGCCCATGCTCTCATGGGGCGGTCTGGGGGCGGTTTGGCTGGAACCTTGCCTGCCAAAAAAAGGGGACCGGTCCGACGGATCCCCTCCGGCCCCCGTGTTTATCAGGCGGTCAGGCCTTCTGGTTCTGGGAGTTTGTTTGCGCGGCAGCAGGCGGTGAGGGTGTTGGCCAGCAGG